>JAHFIZ010000001.1 GCA_023246145.1 Candidatus Uhrbacteria bacterium
AATTCGGCAACGGTCGCAATCAATTCCTCCGATTGGGATATTAATGCAACAGGAGATGCTACGGGAATTGGTGCGCTCACGATGGACGGAGCTTTTAGTCAGACCGGAGCAACGACTTTTAGTACCGGAACAAGTACGGTTTCTTTGAACGGTGCTACCACGGTGGCTAACGGAAATATTTTCACCGCAAACGGTGGGCTTGTGCTTGGTGACGGCGGAGATACAGCGGCAATCAACTCCTCCGACTGGGGCATTTCTACTACGGGTGCTCTGACGAACATCGCTTCCTACGCCGCAAATGACAACCAGTCCACGCTTGTTACAAACATTGGCGTAACTGGCACGGACGCTATTACCCATACCATTGATTTCCAAATTGACGGCACATCTCAGCTGTCCATTGCGGCTGACGGTGATGGCGCAGGGGGAGCAAACACTCCTGTTTTGACCATTGCGAGCCGTGTAGTCATAAATAATGACGCCGGAACAAACCAGACGTCTCTTGGTACTGGCTCAACCACGGGTACGATCACTCTTGGTGGAACGGGGGCGCAGACTATTAATATTGGCACAGGGGCCGCGGCAAAGACGGTGACCATCGGCTCGGCAAACACCACTTCAACCACCACCATCCGTGCCGGATCAGGTGGCCTTAACCTGACACCAACGGGCGCTGCGAACATCAACGTGAACAATAACCAGGTTACGAACATTAATACGGGTACATCGAATACTCTCGTGTCCATCGGTGGTGGCAGCGGAACATTGGCCATCGATACGACCGTTTTTGATGTCACGGCGGCCGGACTTTTGACTACCTCAGATGACATCGCCATTAACGGCGGTGACCTCACCTCCACTTCCTCAACATTTAATCTTCTTGATGCTGCTAGCAATTCAACTACCATTGAAATTGGTGGTGTGACGACAGACCTGGGAAATACGGTATCCATAGCTACAAACGCCACAACAGCTGATACGATCGCGATTGGTAATACGACCGCCACCACTACGCTCGCCTTGAACTCTGGCACCTGGAACATGGCTTCCGGAGGCGTTTTAACCATGACGGCCACAAGTGCTCAGACCGTAGCCCTTGTGGTGACGGATACGGATTACACAACTGCCCTCTCCGTTGGAGATAACAATATTGCAGGCACCACCTTCTCTCTTATTGGCACTACCGCCACCATCAACTTTGATAACTTTGACGTTTCTTCTGCGGGTGCCGTTACTGTTGCCGGAGGACAGGGTATTGATACCAACGGCGCCGGCGCTCTGGCACTTGGCAATGTGAACTCCACGTCCGTTTCTATCTGTAACTCTGCCAACTGTGACTCCATTACACTCGGCACGAACACTGATGCGGACACCATCGCGATCGGCGACAGCTCGAATCTGGATACCGTTTCGTTGAACAGCGCCAACTGGCAACTGGCTACCACCGGAAATCTCAACTCAAACGGGGATATTATTTTCAGTGGGTCCGCGACGTTTGGTGATACCACCGGCACCGATCAGATCATTGTTACAAGTGGTGCTACGACAGGTGATGGCTTGCGTGTAAATATGAATGCAATCACTTCAGGAAATGGAGCCATATTCCTTCGTGGAGATACGGCGGGAACTTTTTCCGGAAATGTTGTTGATATTGAAAATAATGAATCAACAGGAACTGGCACAGCACTTAATGTTATTGGATCAGCAGCCGGGACAATTCTCAACGTTTCAAACACGGGAACAGGGTCTGGCATTTATGTCACCATGTCAACGGTCAGTAATGCAACTACTGCTCCAAACAGACAAGGGCTCGTGATAGATGTTAATGAAAGTACAAACGCGGATGAAGTCATTTTGATTCGTTCGGATGCTGATAATAATGGCAGCGGAGTCGATACCGAGTTCCGTTTTGATAACCAAGGAGATGCCTTCGCTGATGGATCTTGGACTGGTAGCGGAGCTGACTTCGCCGAATACTTCTTGACATCGGACAGTTCCCTTGCGGCCGGGATGGTTGCTTGTCGGGATGCATCTCTCTCTAACAGCGTAAGGCGTTGTGTTGCGGGGGATGCGGCTGCGATGGGGGTCATTTCTGCTGCAGCAGGTTTTGTTGGTAATGCAGGCGGGGCAGAGGACGAACATGCAACTGATCCAAATTACCGCGTTGTTGGTCTCGTAGGACAAATTGATACCTTGGCTAGTGCAGCTGATGGGGCCATTGCTATTGGTGATGCGCTTTCGGCTTCATCGGTAACCACGGGGTACGCTGGAAAGGCGCGTGGACCAGGGAGCATCATTGGTTTTGCACTTGAGCCGATTGCCGCAGGCACCGGAACCATTAAGGTCTTGGTCCAGCCGCAGTGGTACGGTGGAGATATTCTTGGTCGTGATGGTAACGCGCTTGCAATTGCGGGTGGTGTAAAACTTTCAGCGCTCGCAAACGCTACAGCAAGCACGCCGGCGGTTGATTCAAACGCACTTAGCTTGGTTGGTTCCGCCTGGAACGGTGTTTCCGCGGAGAAGGTGGGCTTGAGTCTTGAGACCAAGGTCAATTCGGCAAGTGATTATCACCTCGCCATTCAAAATCAAGCTGGCGCAGAGGTGGCTTCATTCAATCAGGCTGGGGATTTGGCTATTTCTGGAAAATTCTATCCGTCAGACAGGGGAGTGGCCCAAGATTCGGCTTACATCTATTACGATAGCTCGGCTGGTCCTGGCTACATGAAGACAAACGCTGCCGGTTGGAGCGTGGGTTCTTATGACTTTGCTGAAATGTTCCCTTCAAGCGATGCGCTTGCTGCAGGAGAAGTGGTCACATTCGGTGCTAACCCTCAATCAGTGGCCCGATCATCTGGTACGGCGTATGACAACAAAATCGCCGGTGTTGTTTCCACACGTCCAGGCTTCTTAGCTGGTGATTACAAGGCAGGCAGTTATCCGATCGCGCTCGCCGGCCGTGTGCCTACCAAGGTGAGTGCGGAAAACGGTGCTATTGCAGTAGGCGACCCGCTGACCACGTCTTCAAGGGCCGGTTACGCCATGAAGGCTACTAAAGCCGGTCAGATTCTGGGTTATGCCATGGAGCCAATGACTGGTGGGGATGGTGTGATCACCGCTTTTATCCGCGCCTCCTATTATGCAGGGAACGGAACTGACGCTTCGCTGCCTAACACGGCCATTTCCGGACTTGGTACATCAAGCTTCGCCTCGCTCGACGTTACGGGGACACTCAATATGAGTGGCGGCAACATTCTTTCCATCGGTTCACTTGAAGGCGCGGGGGGAGCCTGGAAGATTACACAAAATGGTGACTTCACCACTCGTGGAGAAATTGTGAAAAAGATCGCTTCCTATCAGGGCGATCTGGTGGACGCTTTCGCTGTAACTTCACGCCAGGTTACTGTTCAGCTTTCTGGCACAACTATGCTCTCTAGTGGTCTAGCCGAAGTGAAGTTTGAGGATATTGACCCACGTTTCAATGACATTATTTCTACCAACACTTCATATCGTGTTTTCCTGACGCCGTCTGGCATCACGGGCCAACTTTCTGCTGCTGACCGTTCAAACGAAGGCTTTACTATTCGTGATGCGGGCAATTCAAATGCAATTGCCGTTGACTGGCTGGTTATTGCGTATGAAAAGGATCACGAGCCTGTTGCGGTTGCACCGGATTCATCTCCTGTTGAGCAGCCGGTTGAAGAGCAAGATCCTGTAGCCTCAGACATTGTGGCTGATAATGGTGTGGAGACCCCACCAGAAGTCCCCACAGGAGAAGTAGCGGGGGAGTCTGATACCACCCCGCCGGTGGATGGAGATGTACCGCCGGTAGTTATTGATCCTCTGATTACAGATCCTGTTGTAGATCCAGCCGGTGAACCGGTCGTCTCTGATGCGCCTGTAGACGAATCGCTTTCCACTCCAATACAATCTGAGATAATGCCTCCTGCCGAGGCAGTAAATCCGTAATTTCTTTATGACCATTTCTCCGGGACGAGCACTGTCTGTTCTAGCGCGCTATTCACTGTCTGCGCTCATATTCCTCATCCCGATCGTAGCGTTGCCCTGGACTACGGATGTGCTTGATTTCAATAAGTACCTGATACTTGTTGTTCTCGGTACTATTTGTGCGCTTTCCTGGATTGGTGGCATGGTGGCTGAGCGGTCAGTGCAAATGAAAACGCACTGGTTTTTCTTGATCCCGCTTCTTTTCATTATTGCTACTGGGCTTTCCAGTGCTTTTTCCTTGGCTCCCTATACGAGCTGGCTTGGCGGAGGATCTCAGGACTACACAGCATTTCTTGGGACACTGCTCCTTGGGATAGTTTTTGTAGCGGCCAGCAATCTCCTTACGGAGGCGGCTGTGCGCCGCCAGGCGGTGAGTGCGCTTCTTCTCTCCGGTGGCATTTTAGGAATTTTTGTCATCCTTTCCTTCCTTGGCCTCCCGCTTGGCCTCCTTTCTAACACTGTTGGCGTGCCTACCGCTCTTGCACTGTTTTTCCTCGTGATGGCTATCCTTGGAAACGGTACGTGGCTTGTTACAGGGGAGAAGGACGCTCAGCCTTTTTTGCCAGAGGGAGCCATGGGTATTGCTGTTCGGGTAGCTATTGTGATCACGAGCATCACGAGCTTATTGCTTCTCCTCTCTATTGATAGCTTGTTCCTTTGGATCGTGACCTTTGCCGGGCTTGTTCCGCTTTTTGCCTTTGTGCTCGCCCTGCCAAAAGATTTTCCTCAGCCGTTAAAATTTGTTTTCCCACTCCTTCTTCTTGTTGCCGCACTTATCTTCACCTTCCTTCCTTCGGTTATTAAGAACCCCTATCCGCTCGAGGTTGCACCGAGCATGGGCACTACGGTAGAGCTCGTAAAGGATGCCTGGAAAGATCACTCGCTCGTTTTTGGTTCAGGACCGGGGACTTTTAGTAACGTGTACACCAAGTTTGCTCCACAGAGCGTCAACCAGACCATTTTCTGGGATACGCGTTTTGACCGCGGCGCAAGCCACGTACTCACACTTTTTGCAACCCATGGTCTTTTGGGCGGAGCTATTTTCATCGTCTTCCTATCAGCTCTTCTTCTTTATTCCGTACATTATCTTCTTCGTTCACGCGTCCACGGCGGCTGGAGATGGATGTATGGTCCGTTTGCAGCTTGGATTGTCCTTGCGCTTGGTGCGTTCTTCTTCCCGGAGAACATGACCTTAGCGTTTGTGCTCGTTATTTTGTCTGCACTTCTGGCCGCACAAATGACGCCGCTCGCCAAAGACATTGCCTTTGCTAAATCTCCTAGACTGGCACTCGTTTCTGCCTTTGGCTTCATGCTTGTAGGTGTTTTGATGCTCATGGTGCTTTTTGTGAGCATCTCGCGCTACAGTGCGGACATTGTCTTTGCTCAGGCGGTGGCCGAAGGTTCCGATGCTAATAATTTGGATGCCATCATTACGCACCTGAATAAAGCCGCCACCCAAAACCGTTGGAGTGATCTGTACTTCCGAAATCTTGGAAACGCACTTCTCATGAAGACGGCGGCGGTGGCTAATGACAAAAATGCCGATCCGAAAACGGTTCAGAGCTATGTGGCAGCCGCCATTAACTCCGGTCTTGAAGCCACAAATTTGGCACCAAATACGGTCATGAACTGGGAGCTGCGCGGAACGCTCTACAGGGAACTTTCACCGCTCGTGCAGAACGCGAATGACTTTGCGATTGCTTCCTTCAGACGGGCGATTGAGCTCGCTCCTATGAATCCACGTTATGAGGTGGGTCTTGCTCGTACCTATATTGTCAGAGCCGATCTCCTGCGCACACTTATTGAGGGCGATGATAAGGACCTAGCCAAGCAGGCTACTGATGCCAAGGTGGCAGCACTTCAGAGCGCCAAGGAGGCGCTTGATAAGGCGCTTGAACTGAAGAGCGATTACACGCCGGCTAGTTATTACACCGCGTTCGTTTCTGAACGGCAGGGGGATTTGGCTCTGGCGGTTAAAAACATGGAGCTTGTGAAGGCTACCAATCCAAGTGACGTAGGCGTGGGCATTCAGCTCGGCCTTCTCTACTTGAGACAAGGGAAAAATGATCTGGCGCAGGCGGAACTTGAACGCGTGCTCTCTATCTCGCCAAACTTTGCGAATGCTCGCTGGTACCTTTCCGTGATTTATGAAGACAAGGGAGAAAAGGATAAGGCTATCCATGAGCTTGAAGAGATTCAAAAAACCAATCCAGATGACACCGCAGTACAGCAGAGACTTGATAGGCTGAAGCACGGCCAGTCTGCTCCGGTAAATGAGATTCCTGAACCTTTGACGGAAGGAACTCCGCCTACAGATGCCGGAACCACGCCGCCAGTTGCGCCTACTACACCTTCATCACCAGTTGTTACTCCGTAAAATGCATAAGCCCGCCTTCCACGTGGAGGCGGGCTTTCGAGTCCCAGTGTCAGCCGTTGCTGACGGGGGACTACTTTTTCTTTTTGTGTTTCACCATGTCGTACACGGTGAAGCCGATGCTCACCGCCGCACATCCGCCAGCCGCCCACGCCGTCCCTCCAAACGTGTCGATCTTGTCTGAGTAGGCGTTGTACTGATCCACCGTGGTCGACCCTTTCTGGTCTTCCATAGCTTTGGAGTACAGACCCACACTGACGGCGCTCGTAGCCGCGCAGGTTGCGCCTATCCCGATGCCAATCGGGGTGACCCACCTCCGGCGCGCCTGTTTGGGGATGATCACCGGATCCGGGATTTTCACCACCGGATCAGGCACGTCCGGCACCTTCACGGGCACCGTCTTGGACCCCGCGGCATCCACGAACTTCAGGTAGTGATCCAAGTTGTCCCCGAAGTGTACGGGGACAGACAGGCGGTTCACGTCACCGGCGCTCTGTTTGCGCAAGCCCGTTACGAACCCGTTCAGGGTGATCTCCCCCTGATTGCTGTAGAGGGTGTCGATCAGGCGGTCGGCGAAGTGGTTCGGCCACACTTCGTCTGAGCTGCCCGTAGCCGAGATGATGGTGGCGTTATCATCTTTCTTCCAATCGTCGGCCGTTACAGGTAGTGATGAGACATGCCAGTAACCTTTCGAAAGAATTACTGGCCGCGCTACATCAAGCACCACAGTCAGTCGCACGGTCAGCCGGTCCGTGTCTTCCGGACTCTGCGGGCGGTCGGTCTGGAGAAGTCGCGCAGAAAGTTCATCGATCCCGATCGTAGTGGCACCGAGCCGCGCAAAAGGATCTTCGCCGCTGCTCATGTCGAGGTCGCTGCAGACCAAGCGGCTGCCTTTTGGACCAACCGATGCGTGCAGCTTTCCTGCCGCATCCTTTGCGGTGTGGTTTGGATCTTTAACGCTATAGCCATACCAGATCAGGATACGGTGCTTCTTTTTTCCAGGGGCGATCCGCTTCATGATGTTGTTACAGGTGGTTTCCTCCTCCGTCGTGAGGAGGACCACTTCACCCACGCGCCCCCGAATAGCGTTCGCTGTTCGGACTGCTCGGTCGTAGGGCGGTTCCTCGCTCGAATAATCGAGCTCGATCTGTTTTTCTTGCTTCCCCGAGAAGTGGCCCACCCCCACCACGTAGGCGATGGAATCATCATCGTTGCCTTGCGGCTCATCCGCCAGGGCGACGGAAGAGGAGAAGAGGACGATGGCGAGAGACGCCGTGATGGAGTTGAACATTGTGTACCTCTGAAAAGGACGTTGGATGGTTTCTCCGACAGCCGGAGAACATCACAAAGTAGCCTGAATTTTGAGAAAAGTCAATCTAAGAAGGGGGTAGAGGGGGTAAAAGAGGTAGAGGGGGTTCCCGAAATATTGAAGGAAAGCAGAAAATCGTTTATTCTCCGATTCTCAGATACCCCTTCAACCCCCTCCTACCCCATCTACCCCCTATGCTAAACGTCGGAATCGTTGGCTTACCAAACGTAGGCAAATCTACCCTTTTTACCGCTATCACCAAAAAACAGGTGGATTGCGCTAATTTTCCCTTTTGTACCATTGAGCCAAACGTAGGCGTGGTTGAAGTTCCGGATGAGCGTCTCAAGGTTTTGAGCGCTTTATCCGGTTCTGAGAAGCTTATTCCCGCAGCTATTGAATTTGTAGATATTGCCGGTCTCGTAAAGGGCGCTCATAAAGGAGAGGGACTCGGCAACAAATTCCTCGCCAACATTCGTGAAGTGGACATGATTGCACACGTGGTTCGTGATTTTAAAAATGATGACATCGTCCATGTTGACGGGTCCATCGACGCGAAGCGAGACGTGGAAGTTATTGAGCTCGAGCTCTGTATGGCTGACCACGCCACGGTCGAAAAGCTGCTTTCAAATGTTGAGACCAAAATGAAGGGCGGAAAGAATGCTGATCTTGCACCTCAAGCATCGGCATTGAAGAAATGGTTTGACGCCCTTGCTAAAGGTACAATGGCGATTTCGGTTGAACTTACCGATGAAGAGCGCGAGGGGATTTCGACCATTCAACTTCTGACGAACAAACCAATTCTTTACGTCGTGAACGTAAATGAGGAAGACGCGAATAATCCAAATTGGGTTTCACCACTCGGACCAGATCGTTTAGCGGTTCCAATTTCGGTCAAGATCGAAGCAGAGCTCGCCGGTCTTCCTGATGCCGAGGCGAAAGATATGTTGGAAGCGCTTGGTATGAAGGAGTCGGGTCTCGATAAGGTAATAGGAAAGTGTTACGAGCTTCTTCACCTGATCACGTATTTGACCACGGGTGAGAAAGAAACTCGTGCCTGGACTATTGAAAAGGGGATGAAGGCACCGCAGGCCGCTGGCGTCATTCACACGGACTTTGAAAAGAATTTTATTCGTGCCGAAGTCATCTCCTATAACGATTTTGTGGAATTTGGGGGAGAATCCGGAGCTCGGGATAAGGGAAAACTTAGAGTGGAAGGAAAGGAATACGTGATGCAGGACGGAGATGTGTGTCACTTCCGCATTGGCGGATAACAGGGCAATCAAAAAGCCGGATCCATGGGACCCGGCTTTTTGCTGTGTTTATTTCTGTAAGGTGAAACGGTGAATGCGGCGGCCTACCATTTGGTTTTTGTGTTGGTAGATAAGCGGTTCAAACGGTGATGGTTCGTGCTTGTAGCCAAGGCTTGTCATGATTTCAATGGCATCAAATTCCAGCGATTCATCTTTGAAAGCATGGACAGGGGAGGTGAGGAGAACGGTTCCGCCGGATTTCAAAACGTTTTTGAGAGCTCCGAAACTTTCTTCGTAGATCGTTTTAACGTATGAAAGGGTTTGTTCGATGTCTTCACGTGATTCATTTCCTTTGCGCGGACGGCCCAAGTACGTTTCGGTCACAATGACGTCCACAGAATCTTCCGGGATGGCATTACCAAGATCACTAGCGCGCATGGTGTAGAGCGTAGGTTCTGGAACTTCCTCAGCTTCTTTTTTAATCCACTCCAAGTTTACCTGCGTGTCATTCACGGCCATTGGTGCAACGTCTCCACCAATAAGTGCTTTGGCACCCAAGAGTCCAGCTTCCATAAGCACTGTTCCAGATCCGCAGAAAGGATCAAGCACCGTGCCGAGCTTTTTCCCTTCTACGCCAGTCAAATTCACCATCATGCGGGCCAGTTTAGGAGGAAGCATACCTTGCTTGGCATTGCGGCGCGGACGTTCCATGTCTCGGTGAGACCAAACATCTACATCCTGTGCGGCCAATGATTTACCGATGACAATATCGTTCTCGCGGATCAAGAAAACAAATTCTGCGCCTTTCGTGAGGAGATCGTTGTTCTTTAAGACCACACTTGAAAGTGTGGCTTCACGGGAAATGACATAGCGCGCGCTACGGCCGGCTTCCTTAAGATGCGTTTTCAATTCAAAGCCAAGATTTTTCAAAGTATCTCGTGCGGCCATGACCTTGCTCTGATTTTCTCCGTAGATACTGAAACCAAAGTGGATTTTTCCTTCCGGAACTTGTTCGATGAGGTCCGCAGACAAAAAAGCAGCAAGCTCGTTTTTGTCGAGCTTTTCGATTATGCCGACCACGGTGCCGAGCTTTTGTGTTCCGCCCAATTTGTCCTGAAGACCAGAGAAATTCCAAGCTACATCATCAAAAAGCGCCGTCTGCTCATCATTCCAAGAGGGAAGAGAACTGGTTACGGCATGGATTTCAGCCAGGGAGAGGCTAGGATGGGCTCCAAGAAGGGCAAAGGCTTGCATAAATAGATTCGAGAGTACGAGAATTTGGCTAATTTGTCAATTATTTACGCATTCCCACTTATCAACTTCACTCCCTAGATTCGACATGATGTAATACGGAGGTAGGGCTATGCGAGATTTTTAGATTGATCAAAACGGCCTTCACCCATTTTGTGAATGTTTCAGAAAAGAAGATAGAAGAGATTATTCAGTCGGTTCGACATCAGTTTAAGGACGATGTCGTGCAGGCTATTGAAGACAATAATCGTATTGTCGTCGATTTGTTGCGCCAGGAGATTAAGGCTTCAGCGCAAAACGTCAAAGATGAGCTTAGGTGGGAAATGCGTGTGATGCGGGACGATATCATCGACGTAATAGATAACGGCGTTTTGCCCCAAATTGACGGGCTGGATAGGCGGGTGACCCGGCTAGAAAGGTGGGCTAAAATTTAAAAGATCCGTGTTTTTGCTGAAAAGGGGTGCCGAAGCTTGACTTCAGCCCCCTTTTTGGCTACTCTTTGCCCACTAATTCTTGTCCGTGATCCCGAAAAAAGGATCGCCCGTACACTATTTACGGGCCAAGCACACTATGATGTACGAAATCATGACGGTTGTGCCTACCAAATTCTCAGACAATGAGATTGAAGGCGTAACCGCAACGATCGGTAAAACGATCGAAGCAGGGGGAGGAAAGATAGAGAAGACGGTGAACCAGGGAAAGATTAAGCTTGCGTATCCTATTGAGCACCAGCGCTACGGTACGTACGTTCTTTTCTATGTTGAGGCTTTGGGTGAGGCTATGGCCAAGATTGACCAGAACCTCCGTTTGTCTGAGGAAGTGCTCCGTCACATTACGGTAGCTCGCAGAGAGGGCATCCCTACCAGTGACTACCGTCTTGTTTCTTACCAGCCACCTTTGAACGCTGAAGGCCGCCGCGCCGGTGAGCGTGAAGAGCGCGCTCCTCGTGAGCAGGCTCGTCCAGCAGCTGAAGCTTCTAAACTGACTACAGAAGAACTTTCAAGCAAGCTTGATCAGATCCTGGACTCGGATATCATGAAGAATGTGTAAGCGGGTAATCCCATTAACATTCTCTATATGGCCGGATCTCTCAATAAAGCAATGATCATCGGAAACCTGACCCGTGACCCGGAACTCCGGAAGACAACGGGCGGCCAGTCAGTCTGTTCTTTCTCCATAGCTACCAACCGTGTGTACACGGACAAGGCCGGCAACAAGAAAGAAGAAGCTGATTACCACAACGTTGTAGCTTGGGCACGCCTGGCTGACGTCTGCGGACAGTATTTGACCAAAGGGAAGAAGGTATACATTGACGGCCGCATGCAGACCCGTGATTGGGAAGGCACTGATGGCGTGAAGAAGTACCGCATGGAAATCGTGGCGGAGAACATGATCATGTTGGACCGCGGCGGTGCTCCAGGATCTACCGGTCCTCGCTCCATGGAAGGATCTGATGAAGCACCTATTGTGGCTGACGAACCTTCTCAGACCCCGGATGATGAAATTAAGTTAGAAGATATTCCGTTTTAATCTATGAACAACAGCAAAACTCCTAAACAAGATCGTTACTGCTACTTCTGCGTAAACAAGGCAGTAGTCATTGATTATAAGAACACGGATCTTCTCCGCCGCTTCTTGTCTTCATTCGGCAAAATTGTTCCTCGCAAGCGCAGCGGTTTGTGCTCAGCTCACCAGCGCCAGGTAGCCGGTGAAATCAAGCGTTCACGCATCATCGGCCTCTTGCCGTTCGTGGTCGCCTAACCTACCAGACCTCCCCGGCCAACGGGGTTGGCCTCCAACCCCCTCCAGTGGAGGGGGATAACGAAATCCCCCATAGCTCCGAAAGGAGCGACGGGGGATTTTGTTTTTTGACGGGATTTGATCTTTTGTCTATATTGCCGTGTCCGGCCATCCTGGCTGGTAAGGAGGTTTAGATGGAAGCAGACGCGATCTGGAACTGTCGTTCGTCCGTCCGGGAGAAGCAGCGGAGGGTCGAAGGCGCGTATCGTGGAGGCATACCGCACTACCTGTTCTATGATCTCGGACCCACCCCGCTCTGCCGGTCTCTCGATGAGTCTCTCGCGAGGCGGCGGATGATGAGCGCCCTTTTCTACTCTGATGACCGAGAGCGAATTGCGGGGATCGATGTCGACCGGTCGAACAAGATTCATGGGATCTCGCCACTTCCTGGAGAGCCATTCTGGGTTCTCCGGGTACGCGATCCGCACATCGTGGTGTATCAGCCTCTCGAGGTAGGTGGCCGCGAGTGTCATCTCCTGGAGTTTGCTCCCTACGACGACGACAACGAGCCACCGTTTCATCCGCGGTACCCCAGGCGCTACTCCTTCGCGCTCCATTGGCGTGGACGGGCAGCGCCAAACGCTGATCCGGAGGTACTCATCCCCCAGCCAAAGGGGATGCTCGCCGGCATGGATATACCTCCTAGCCGCGAGAAGGAGATCACGAACGTGATTCGTTCCTGGTTTCATCTTTCATAGGCTGGCGCCGCGCCGCCTCGTCGCAGTCCCCGGGCTTCTCCTGGGGACTTCGTGTTTTTGACCCTCTCGCTTCTTTTCTGTACACTTTTGCCCTTATGCTTTCAAAAGCAGATCTGGAATTACGGGCCAAACTTTGGAACCATGTCACCAAAGACATTCAAAGTTTTTTTGATACTCGCGGATATACGGAAGTGCGTACTCCACTTATTGTCCGCTCACCGGGGATGGAACCGAATTTGGATCCGGTAGGGGTAGATGTGAGACTGCTTGATGGCGTGACTCATCGCGGCGGCCTCATCACGAGTCCGGAATATTCCATGAAGAAGCTTTTGGGGGGAGGGATGGAGCGGATTTATACGCTCACGCCAGTTTTTAGAAATGTGGAGAAGATGGGCGAACGCTGGAGTGTAGAGTTCACCATGCTTGAGTGGTACCGGACAGGCGCAGATTACAACGAGTGTATGAGAGAGACGGAGGAGCTCGTAAACGGCATCCTCGGCCTCACCGGAAGTTGGCCGCGAGTAAGTTATGTCAAAGAGTTCGAGAAGCAGTTCGGAGTTCATCCTGCGGATGCACCAAAAGACATGAATGTGGCTGACAAATTTCAGTTTGAGGTCATGCCAAGGCTTGAAAAAGAATATGACCGGTTTTTCTTGGTCGAGTATCCCGTAGCTGAGGCAGCATTGGCACAGAAGAATGCTGATGGCCGATCGGCCCAGCGCTTTGAAGGCTACGTGAAGGGTATTGAGATCTGTAACGGCTTCACGGAGCTCGTGGATTCCGCCGAGCAGCGGGTTCGATTTGAAGCTGAAGCAAAAGAACGGGCTGAAGCCGGAAAAGAGGTCTTTCCGATTGACGAAGAGCTTCTTTTAAGGTTATCCTCCGTGCCGTCGCCGACATTCGGCAATGCCCTAGGGGTAGATAGGCTCATCATGCTCAAAGCAGGCATGAACGATATTGATTCCATTCATTTGTTCCCTCCTTCAGAGAGATTTAATTAGTACTATGGCTTCTCCAAACGACATCAGAAAAGGAACGGTTATTAAAATAGATAATGAGCTCTGGGTAGTCATGAGCTTCCAGCGCGTGTCCCCAGGCAAGGGCAGCTCTTTTGTTCGTACCCGCACCAAGTCTCTTTCTAGTGGCAAGACGGTAGAAAATAACTTCAAGTCTGCTGAATCTCTGACCTTTGAGGATGTCAGTCACCGCAAGATGCAGTTCATCTTTGGGGACGCTGACATGTTGACGTTCATGGATGGCCAGAGCTTTGACCAGGTCTCACTCAGCCGTGAATTGGTGGGTGAAGATGCCAAGTATTTGAAGGAAGGACTGGACGTGGTGGTCATCATGCACGGTGACGTGGCTATTTCCATGGAACTGCCGCTCAAGATTGAATACAAGATTGTAGAAACAGAACCAGCAGTGAAGGGTGATACCGCTTCCGGCAACGTCCTTAAGGATGCCAAAATGGATAATGGCCTCATGGTCCGCGTGCCAATCTTTGTAAAAGAAGGCGAATCCATCATGGTGAATACAGAAACAGGGGATTACGTAGAGCGTGTTTCCCGGTAAATAACCGTTCACAGAAAGTCCCCGTTTCGGGGGCTTTTTGATTTCTGTTACAATATGAGGGCTATGGCACGTAAAAAGAAGAAGCAGGTAGATGAGGATGATATTGGACTGTCTGATGAAGTGCGGAAAAGTATTGTGGCCATTGTTTTTGTAGCGGTCGGGGCCCTCATGCTTCTGTCCTTTTTTGGTTTTGCGGGAACCTTTGGAGAAACCCTGGATACCTGGCTTGGCATGGGATTTGGTATTTCCCGTCTCATAGTGCCGATTATTTTTATTCTGGGCGGAGCAAGTTTAGTTTTTTCAGACCGGAAGCCGCTTGGCGCTAAGGCCTTCCTTTGTTTTGTTCTCCTTCTTTTGAGTATTACGGGGCTGGTTAACCTTTTTCTTGCGCCGGGAATAACAGACCCTATGGTGGTGAAGAATGCCGGGGGAGCCATTGGCCTCCTTACGTCTTCTATTTTAGTGGGCGCGATGGGTTTTTGGGCGGCGTTTATTGTGGACGCTGCGGTTCTGCTTGTGACCATTCTTATCTTGTTCAACAAATCGCTTCACCCATTCGCTGCCATGTTTAGGAAATCTGGCGTGGAGGAGGGTGAAGACGGTGAGCCATACGTGGATGAACGAGATGAAGATGCTGGGGTCGACGTCCCTGTCGACCCAACCGATGAGGACGCGGACGGCGAGCCAGTAGCCAAGAGTGGCAAGGCAGCGGCTTATTTTGCTAATAAATCTCCGGCTGAAACGGTCATGACCTCAAGCGAGCACCGCAAGATTGAAATTCCGCTTGATTTGCTTGATAACAAACGTTCTGAAGGAAAGGCGGGGGATGTAGCCAGAAACCAGGAGATTATCGCTCGCACGTTGGCCCAGTTTGGTATTGATGTAGAGATGCATGAGGTGAAAGTGGGTCCAACGGTAGCCCAGTATTCTTTTAGGCCGGCGCAGGGCGTGAAGCTGACCCGTGTCATGGCACTCCAGAATGATTTGGCGCTCGCACTCGCTGCCCATCCTATTCGTATTGAAGCGCCAATTCCTGGAAAAGCCTTGGTGGGTATTGAGGTGCCAAATCAATCGGTGGCTCGCGTGGGTCTGCGTGAGGGTTTGGAATCAAAAGAATTCTCTGCTCGCAAATCTTCTTTTGCGGTACCGCTTGGTAAGGATATTTCTGGTGGAACACCGCTTCTCTATGTAGAGAAGGCGCCGCACATGCTGGTGGCTGGTGCTACGGGTTCCGGTAAGTCCGTATGTTTGAACGGCATTATTATTTCTCTTCTCTATCAGAACGGACCGGATGATCTGAAGCTCATCATGGTAGACCCTAAGCGTGTGGAGCTTGGCGTGTACGCTGGTATTCCGCATTTGCTCGTTCCGCCAATCGTAAAAGCGGATGAAGCGGTCAACGCGCTCAAATGGGCAGTACGCGAAATGGAACGCAGATTGGATTATCTGGCAAAGTTTGGTGCGCGCGATATTGATTCTTATAACGCTAAGGCAGCAGAGCGCATGCCACGCATCGTGATCATTATTGATGAGCTGGCCGATCTGATGATTCAGAACAAGCGAGAGGTGGAGGCCGTGATTGTGCGTATTGCGCAGATGTCCCGTGCTGCTGGCATCCATCTTGTTCTTGCCACGCAACGACCATCCGTGGACGTTATTACCGGAACCATTAAGGCGAACATCCCAACTCGTCTCGCCTTTGCCGTAGCTTCCCAGGTGGACTCAAAGACCATTATCGACACCGCTGGTGCCGATAAGCTTCTTGGTCGCGGCGACATGCTCATGTCCACGCCTGAACTTTCCAAGCCGCGCCGCGTGCAGGGTGCATATGTTTCAGATACGGAAATTGAACGCGTGGTGGCCTTCTTAAAGAAGGAAGGCGAACCTGATTACAATCACCAGATCATTGAAGGTGCTTCAAGCTCTGGGGGAGTATCACTGAATCCGGAAGATTCCGATTCTCTCCTTGAGGATGCGATTAATATTGCGATTGAGGCGGGTAAGGTTTCTACTTCTTACTTACAGCGCCGCATGAAGATTGGTTACTCCCGCGCCGCTCGAATTGTTGACCTGATGGAAGAAATTGGAGTTGTCTCTGCGGGGGACGGTGCTAAACCACGAGAAGTGCTCGTCACGGAATGGCCGCCAGCTGGAGCCGTACCTGATGAAGATTTTGATGATGAGGAAGAGGATGATGAGGAAGACGCGGATACCGCTGAAACTCCAGCCGATGATGAGGAAGAAGAGGAGGAGGACGGCGCTACTATTGATGACGTGGATGAAGATGACCCAGAGTTAGAGGATCTGGAAGAGGATGAAGGCGGAGATACAGAAAAGAGATAATGCAACGAGTAAAGGCGGTCGGGATGCGTCCCGACCGCCCTTCGTTTTCTTCACGCCGCAGATCGTTCTAGCGGCTCTTTCATGACGGCGTTCTTCGCGCGGTTGATGCGAGACATGACGGTCCCAAGTGGGACGCTCAACATCTCCGCGATCTCTTTGTAGAGGTGCCCTGCCGCCCAGAGCAGGAGTATCTCCTGATGAAGCTTGGGGAGTCTGTCCACCGCTTCCGAGGCTTTGATGCGGATACGTTTCCTCACGAGAGCCTCGTATGGGTCTTCGTAGAGGCTGTCCGTGAACAGCGCCGTGTCTTGGCTGAGGATTTCATCGCGTCGCCGTCGGTCACGGAGGAGATTGATCGCGAGGTGTTGGGCGATCGTTCGCAGCCAGCCTGCGAAGTTGAGCGGGGAGTATCCCGCGAGTGCCTTTCGGGCCTTGATGAACGTGTCTTGCATGACGTCCCAGGCGCTCGCGGGATCGCTGTCAAGGATCGCCCTGGCGCAACGGAGAACGTAATGGTTGTACTTCTGGTACAGCAGACCGAACGCCTGCTCATCACCTTTTACCGTTGCCCTAATGAGGGCATTGTCTGCTTCATGGTCGTTGAAGATGGACATGGAACCTCCAGAGAATTCCTATATCAGTATAGCCTTTGTGTAAAGTCAGGGTTAAGGTTAAAATAGAAAGGATTTATGGCATTCGTGATGCGTCAGCTTGAAGTGGTCCCAAAAAATCTTGGGGAAAAACTGAGGACTCTCCGCCGTTCCCAGGCGGTAAGTTTGGAAATGATGGAAAAGATGACCCGTGTCCGCCGTCATTATCTGGAGGCCTTGGAGTGGGGGAGATATGATGCTTTGCCGGACCCTTTGTATACAAGAAATTTTATCCGTTCGTACGCCAGGGCGCTTGGTGCGGATGAAACGTACCTGTTGGAATTGTATGAAGAAGAATCTGGGAGAATAGATTTGCTTGATCCTCATCGCCTGCCCCGTGAACGGGTGCGTAAAGGAAGTTTTGTGGTTTCTACGCGTCTGTTGAGCGGTATTGCGCTTCTTGTAGTGGTGCTTGGGATGTTTGGCTACCTAGGCAGTCAGGCCTCACACCTCTTGGCTCCGCCTGAGGTCATTGTTTTAAACCCTGTTGACCAGTCCGCTGTTGATTCCGCCCTCCTGCCGGTTACCGGTTATGTGAAAAGTGATGAGGTGCAGGTCTCTATTAACGGGAAGGACGTAGCGGTGAATGAAGATAAAAGTTTTTCTTTAACGCTAGACCTGACCAGGGGACTGAATGTGATAAAGGTAGAAGCTAAGCGGCGCTATTCCAGGCCTGCAGTGATCTATAGACGAGTGGTTTTTGATGAAGAGACTGCGGCCACCATAGGTAACGATAAAAAATCGCCAAACGGGGGATAACTTGGATGAAGAATAAAAAAGAGTAGGGTAAACTGTGTTCGCTATCTGTTCGTATAGTGAAAACAGACACAGTTAACCTACTCTTTTTATGGCCAAAGCAAGTTCAAATCCTCGCATCGCGGCTGCCGCTGAGGCGGTTTCACAAATTAAACAACGTTTCGGTGACGGCAGCATTATGCGGTTTGGTGACGCGCGTTCTACAAATGTGGACGCGGTTCCTACCGGCTGTCTCTCTCTTGATCTCGCGCTTGGTGCTATGGGCGTCCCGCGCGGCCGTGTGATTGAAATTTACGGTCCTGAATCCAGCGGTAAAACCACACTCGCCCAGCATATTGTGGCTGAGGTACAGAAGCTTGGTGGGATTGCGGCGTTTATTGATGCTGAGCACGCACTTGATCCTGACTACGCCCGGAAGATTGGTGTGAACGTAGACGAGCTTTTTATTTCACAGCCTGACACGGGTGAACAGGCGTTGGAAATTGTGGAAACTTTGGTGCGTTCTAATGCTATCGATGTCATTGTGGTCGACTCTGTCGCCGCCTTGGTTCCAAAAGCAGAAATTGAAGGAGAGATGGGGGATAGCCACATGGGACTTCAGGCTCGTCTCATGTCTCAGGCCCTCCGTAAGCTTACGGCTGTTATTTCAAAGACGGGAACAGTACTTATTTTCATCAACCAGATCCGCATGAAGATTGGTGTCATGTTTGGTAACCCGGAAACAACGCCTGGAGGTAACGCGCTGAAGTTTTACGCTTCCGTGCGTATGGAAATTCGTCGCAATGCGCAGATTAAGCAGGGGGAGAAGATTATTGGCAACCGCGTGAAGGTGAAGATTGTAAAGAATAAAGTGGCTCCGCCATTCCGTACGGCAGAATTCGACATCATGTATAACGAAGGCATTTCTCTCTCAGGAGATTTGCTTGACCTTGGTGTTGCCGTGGGCACCATTGAGAAGCGCGGGAATTCCTACTTGTTTGGAGAGGAAAAGCTTGGGGTAGGGCGGGAAGTGGCTAAGCAATATTTGCGTGATCACAAAGAACTCATGGCTACGATGCGTGGTGTCACAAGAGATGCTGCCTTGAAGGCTGAGGGTGTCATTTCACCTGACGCTCCTAAGGATGACGAGCCGGATGAGATTTAAGGTGCATAAAGGCCTTCCATCCTAGGCTTGATGGGGGTAGAAAGAAGTGGTAAGGTAATAGCCTCCCGCTTGAACGTTGCGGGGTAAGACGTATTTTCCAAAGTCAGATTCGTGTCCGAACGGCGCGGCAGGGTTCGCCTGTCCGCGTGATCTCTCTCCTTCGTTCTCACACATGGACCTGACTGATGAATTTTGCTGTTCTTATCCTGCGACTTTCCGGCGGGAGTTTTATTATCCAAATTCTTGTACATTATTTTGCATTTGTTACACTTTGCATACTCGCATCCTCGGAGTTCGCTGACTTAGGCCGGGGGACGAAGATTGGCTTCTTCCTCCCTTGATCATATCGCCGGCCATTAAACTGAGTTGGCACCGCTAAAAGCCTCGGTCGCTTAGGCCGGGCTCCTTGACTGGCGTTGGGCCAGTAAGAGGGGGCCTGTCGTGATGCCGGCAGGAACTTTCGACCAAACGAGGGGCGACAGGGGTCTGCAAGCGAGAGCTTTCAGGACTTGTCATAGACGGAGTCGCGCAAGTGATCTCCGACTAATGTTCCTCACTCGGGCGCTCTCCAGGGGTCTCATCCCCCTGGAGAGCGCCGCTTCTTTTTTAGGCCTCCCTGGGACAGAAAATAACCTATTCACCCCGGGCGTTGACGGCCTCTGAGAAGCCTGCTACAATCGCGCTCACGCGCGTTAACCCAAGCTGTGTCAGTCAAACATAGCTAAGCGTAGCCAAAAATCTTCACTCGTCGGGCATGCTTTTCACCCAGCTGTCTACTGCCATTGTCCGGGAAACCGGCATTCGCGGGGATGGATCGCACGAGAAATAAGAACATAGTCGGCACCTTTTAAATGAAGGTGTCATTTGCGTTTTATGCCAAAAACAAGCTCTAAGACCCCGGTTCAATTTGGAAACCGCAAAGCATTCACGCCAGTCAACATGGCCATGGATCTTCCGGACCTCATTGCGGTCCAGAAGGCCTCCTATGACTGGTATTTACAGGATGGTATCCGGGAACTCTTTAATGAGATCTCGCCTATCAAGGATTTTATTGGTCGTGATCTGGAGCTTTCGCTCACGGATTACTATTTGGATGAGGCAAAATTCGATGAAGCCACATCCCGCGCCAAGAACGTGACCTATGAGGCCCCGCTCCGCGTGAAGGCGCTTTTGAAGAACCTCCGTACAAACGAGACCAAGGAACAGGAGATTTACTTGGGTGACCTGCCGGTCATGACGCCGCGCGGTACGTTTATTGTGAACGGCGTAGAGCGTGTGGTGGTTTCTCAGCTTGTTCGTTCTGCTGGTGCATTCTTTACGGCAGAAGTGATGCGCGGCCGCCGCTACTACGGTGCCAAGATCATTCCTAACCGTGGCGCTTGGCTTGAATTTGAAACAGATGCCAAGAACGTGATCTGGGTAAAGATTGACCGTAAGCGTAAGGTGGCCGTAACGGCCCTCATGCGCGCCTTTGGTTACGGTTCAAATGAAGAAATTTTGGCCCAGTTCAAGGACGTGGATATTCACCCGCTCATTAAGTACATTGAAGCCACGCTTTCAAAAGATATCTCTTCAAATGAAGAGGAAGGCTTGCGTGAGGTATACAAGCGTATTCGCCCGGGTGATTTGGCTACTGCGGATAACGCTCGTTCCCTCATCCACGCCATGTTCTTCAACTTTGACCGCTATGACCTGGGCGCCGTAGGACGCTATAAGTTCAATTTGCGCTTCGGCAAAGAAGAAACTGCGCATGATGACGTCATGGATGAAACGCGCCGCATTTTGACCAAGGAAGATTTGGTCATGATTGTGCAGGAAATCATCCGCTCAAACATTGATCAGTCAGAACCAGATGACGTGGACCACCTTGGCAACCGTCGTATTCGTTCTGTAGGCGAACTTTTGCAGTCTCGCTTCCGCATTGGTCTCGCTCGCATGGAGCGCATTGTGAAGGACCGCATGTCTACGCAAGATATTGACACCCTGACGCCAGGAAAACTCATTAATGCTCGTCCAGTCATTGGTGCGGTGCGTGAGTTCTTCATGTCTTCCCAGCTTTCTCAGTTCATGGACCAGACCAACCCACTGGCTGAGCTTGAACACAAGCGCCGCTTGTCCGCTATGGGTCCAGGAGGACTCTCCCGTGAACGCGCTGGCTTTGAAGTCCGCGACGTACACACCACCCACTACGGCCGCATCTGTCCTATTGCTACTCCTGAAGGTCCGAACATCGGACTTGTGGGCCACTTGGCGTCTTACGCTAAGGTGAACACCTACGGATTTATTGAGACGCCGTACCGCAAGGTGGTACTCGTGAAGGGCAAGCCACAGGCTACGCAGGAAATTATTTACTTGAACGCTTTTACAGAAGAAAAGGCCATCACCTGTCCGGCTACTGCTCGTATTGATGAGGACGGCTTCCTTTTGGATGAATACGTAGAAGCCAGAAAGTTTGGCGAACCACGTTTGGTACCGGCCAATGAGGTGAACTACATGGACGTATCTCCTACGCAGATTATTTCCATTGGTACGGCGCTCATTCCATTCCTTGAGCATGATGACGCTACGCGCGCCCTCATGGGAACGAACATGCAACGCCAGGCTGTGCCTACCATCCGTCCGCAGGCTCCGCTTGTGGGTACCGGCATGGAACACCGCGCTGCGGTGGACTCCGGCCACGTACTTATTGCTGAAGAAGATGGAACAGTTTTGGAAGCTGACGGCGTGAAGATTAAAGTGGACTACAAGGATAAAGGCCTTGTTACCTATAAGCTCACCAAGTACTTGCGTTCCAACAACTCCACCGCTATTACCCAGCGCCCAACCATTCTTCCTGGCATCAAGGTGAAGAAGGGGGATGTGATGGCTGATGGTCCTTCCGTTGAAAATGGAGAGTTGGCACTCGGCCAGAACATGCTCGTGGCCTTCATGAGCTGGGACGGCTATAACTATGAAGACGCTGTCATTGTTTCTGAGCGTGTAGTTCAGGATGACCGTTTCACCACCATCCACTTGGAGCACCTGACGCTGGATGTTCGTGACACCAAGCTCGGACCTGAAGTGGTAACGAGCGATATTCCAAACGTTTCTGAAGAGAAACTGAAGAACTTGGACGTGGAAGGCATTATCCGCACCGGTGCTGAGGTAAAGAGCGGAGACATTCTGGTAGGAAAGATCACGCCTAAGGGCGAGACTGAGCTTTCTGCTGAAGAGAAACTTCTGCGCGCCATTTTTGGAGACAAGGCCCGCGATGTTCGTGACTCTTCCTTGTATCTTGAACACGGCCGCAAAGGAAAAGTGGTAGACGTGAAGATTTTCTCCCGTGAGGAAGGAGATAACCTGCCGCCAGGAGTAATCAAGTCTATTCAGGTCACTATCGCTGACCTGCGTAAGCTTCAGGCTGGAGATAAGGTGGCTGGTCGCCACGGAAACAAGGGTGTGGTTTCTATTGTGGTGCCGGTTGAAGACATGCCATTTACGGCTGAAGGTAGACCGGTAGATGTGGTTTTGACCCCACTCGGTGTGGTTTCCCGTATGAACTTGGGTCAGATTCTTGAGGTGCACCTTGGACTTGCTGCTGAGCGCCTTGGCTTCCGTGCAGCTACTCCGGTGTTTGCTGGAGCTCCTGCACAGGCTATTCGTGAGCAATTGGTTCAGGCTGGTTACCCGGAGAGCGGACAGATTCGCCTCCATGATGGTCGTACCGGTGAAATGTTTGATAACCCGGTTACCGTGGGCATCATGTACATGCTGAAGCTGAACCACATGGTGGAAGACAAGATGCACCAGCGCTCTATTGGTCCGTACTCGCTCATCACCCAGCAGCCGCTTGGTGGTAAAGCACAGTTTGGTGGCCAGCGTTTTGGAGAAATGGAAGTTTGGGCTCTGGAAGCTTACGGTGCAGCGCATACGCTCCAGGAAATTCTCACCATTAAGTCTGATGACGTTCCAGGACGCGCCAAGGCGTACGAGTCCATTATTAAGGGCGACATGATCACCAAGGTGAACATTCCGGAATCTTTTAATGTCTTGATCCGTGAATTGAAGGGTCTTGGCTTGGACGTAGAACTTCTCAAAAACAACCGCAAGGTAGAACTTGGAGACGGTGGTTCTCCTCGAAAATCATAAATATATGGCAATGAAATTCGAAACATTAAAGTCCACGGACTTTGATTCCATCCGCCTCAAGGTTGCGTCACCTGACGTGATCCGCAGCTGGTCCTACGGTGAAGTCACCAAACCGGAGACCATCAACTACCGCACCCAGAAGCCTGAAAAGCAGGGTCTCTTTGCGGAAGAAATTTTTGGACCATCCAAAGACTGGGAGTGTTACTGCGGAAAGTACAAAAAGATCCGCTATAAGGGCATTGTTTGTGATAAATGTGGCGTGGAAGTCACGCAGTCATCCGTTCGCCGTGAACGCATGGGCCACATTGAGCTCGCTGCCCCGGTAACGCACATTTGGTTCTTGCGCGGTGTCCCTTCTAAGATTGGTACCGTGCTTGATCTTGGTGTTCAGGCCATTGAAAAGGTGGTCTACTTCGGTGCTTTCATGATTACGGACGTGAATGAGGAAGCCCGCATCCAGACTATTGAACAGGTGAAGGAAGAATATAAGGCTAAAAAGAAGATGATTGAGGGGGAGAAGAAGCGTGATACGGAGCGTTTGGCCGAAAAGTTTGAAGGTAAGAAGGATGAACTTAAGGCCGAAATTGCCCGCATTGAAGCTATCGCTGACGCCAAGCTTGAGGAGTTGGAAGCTGACTTCATTCAGGTTGATAAGGACTTGAAGGAAATCGCTCCGCTTAAAGTTATTTCAGAAGCTACGTATCATGACTGGTCCATGCGCTATGGCCATGTGTTTGATGCCGGGATTGGTGCTGAAGCTATCACCAAGCTCTTGGATCGCATCAACATTTCTGAAACCATCAAGAAATTGACGGAAGAATTGGCAGCTACAAGCTCCAAGGCCAAGTATGACCGCATCATGCGCCGCTTGAAGCTTTTCCGTGCGCTTGAAAAGAACGGCGTGCAGTCTTCTTGGATGATCATGAAGGTTTTGCCAGTCATCCCACCAGATTTGCGCCCTATGGTGCCGCTTGATGGTGGACGTTTTGCTACGTCTGATTTGAACGATCTTTACCGTCGTGTCATTAACCGTAACAACCGTCTCCGCCGCCTCTTCTCTTTGAACGCGCCGGAAGTTATTACGCGTAATGAAAAGCGCATGCTTCAGGAGGCTGTTGACGCGCTTATTGATAACTCCGCTCGCCAGTCAAAGACGGTTATTGCCGCTACCGGTAAGAAGCGTCAGTTGAAGTCTTTGGCAGACATCTTGAAGGGTAAACAGGGTCGTTTCCGCCAGAACCTTTTGGGTAAGCGTATCGATTATTCGGGACGTTCCGTTATTGTGGTGGGTCCGCATTTGCAGCTCGACCAGTGCGGTATTCCAAAGAAGATGGCACTTGAGCTTTTCCGTCCGTTTGTTATCAGCAAGCTCATTGCCCGTGAATACGTACATAACATCCGTTCCGCCAACCGCTTTATTGAAGGGGATCGTCCAGAAGTTTGGGATATCTTGGAAGAAGTCACGGCAGACAGCTTTGTGCTTCTGAACCGCGCTCCTACGCTTCACCGTCTGGGTATTCAGGCTTTCCGTCCAAAGCTTGTAGAAGGAAAGGCTATTAAGATCCATCCTCTGGTTTGTGAAGCGTATAACGCTGACTTTGACGGAGACCAAATGGCCGTGCACGTTCCGCTTACTGCAGAAGCTCGCTATGAAGCGGAGCACATCATGCTTTCCATCCGTAACCTCTTGAAGCCATCTTTTGGTGGTCCGGTTACTACGGCTGGTAAAGATATTGCTTGGGCTTCCTTCTATCTCACCATGACGCTCACGGAGCCTGATGAGAAGACCATGAAGTCATTCGCAGACAAGACTGAGGCTATGTATGCTCTGAAGCAGGGCGCCATTAAGTATCAGGATTGGATCCGTGTCCGCATGGATAACGGTGAGCGTATTGTGACTACGGCTGGACGTATCATCATGAACCAGGTCTTCCCAGAGAAGGTGGGCTATCAGAACAAGATTCTTGGTAAGAAAGAGCTCGCTAACATCATCCGTGATGTTTTGGAGTACTACGGCCAGGAGTTCACGGCGCGCATTCTTGATGAACTCAAGGAACTGGGTTTTGAATACGCTACGCGTTCGGGTTACTCTTACAGCATGCACGGTTTGCCGGATGTTCCAGGAAAGGCCGAGATTATTCTTGAAGGTGACAAGCGCATCTTGGAGATTGAAGATTACTTCGCCCAGGGACTTTTGACTCAGAGTGAACGTCACAGCCAGGTCATTAAGGTTTGGACAGACGTGAAGGACCGCATTGCGGAACTTTCTAAGAACATCATGCCTAAGGACAGCTCTGCCTACACCATGATTGAATCTGGTGCTCGTGGCGCTTGGGGTCAGTTGACCCAGACCATCGGTATGATTGGTTTGAAGACCTCTCCTTCTGGAGACATTATTGAGCTCCCTGTGAAATCCTCCTTCAAGGACGGTGTTTCCGTGCTGGAGTTCTTCATCTCTTCACACGGTGTGCGTAAGGGTCTTACAGACACCGCTCTGAAGACGGCTAACGCTGGTTACCTCACCCGCCGTTTGGTGGATGTGGCGCAGGACGTAGTAGTTCGCCTTGAAGATTGTGGTGATGATTTGGGTGTGGTTTTGACCAAAGCTGAATCTGATGAAATTGGTGAGGCGCTCCTCATTCGTATCTTGGGACGCTTTGCCCTGTCTGACGTGAAGCTTCCGGGCGGCCGCAAGGCAATTATTAAGGCTGGCGAGCTCATCACTGAAGATCATATTCGTGAATTGAAGGAAGCGGGTACGGAGTTGGAAGAAGCTCATGTACGCTCCGTGATGACCTGTAAGGTACGCCGCGGCGTCTGTCAGAAGTGTTACGGCTATGACTTGGCGTACAACAAGCTCGTGAAGATGGGTACTGCCGTAGGTATTATGGCTGCGCAGTCCATTGGTGAACCGGGAACGCAGCTCACCATGCGTACCTTCCATACGGGAGGTGTGGCTGGAAAAGATATTACGCAGGGTCTTCCACGTGTTGAAGAACTCTTTGAGGCACGTCTCCCTAAGCGTAAGGCCATCATGACGGAAGTCTCCGGCAAGGTGGAGCTTGAAAAGGCGGAACGCACTGTGGTCCAGGCAGGAACCGGAAAAGAAATCGTAGATACCACGCCTGGCCAGAAGATTGTGCGCGTGCGCTATGACGCTATAGAGGAAAAGCCGTTCGTCATTGGACGTGGTGCCAAGATCTCCGTGAAGGAAGGAGAAAAGGTACAGGCCGGAGATGTTATTGCTGAAAAGACAAGCGGTGAAAAGATTGTGACGGATGTGGGCGGTGTTGTGAAACTGGTGAAGACTTCCGTTCTCGTGCTTCATGAGGCTGAAAAGATTCGTGAATACATCATCCCGCACGGTTACACCATGTACGTGAAGGAAGGTGATCAGGTTTTGGCCGGTGACGCTTTGACGGACGGTCACTTGGACCTCCAGGCGCTCTTTAAGGCCAAGGGCCAGTACGCCGTGCAGCTTTATCTCTCTAAGGAAATGCAGTTCATTTACTCTTCACAGGGTCAGAAGCTGAACAACAAGCATATTGAGGTCATGATCCGTCAGATGTTCTCCCGCGCCCGCATCATGGACCCGGGTGATACAGATCTTCTTCCAGGAGAAGTGGTGGAGAAGGCAGCGCTTTTGGACGAACAGGAGCGTATGGAAACCACCGGCGGAAAGATTGCTGAGTTTGAACAGTTGCTGCTTGGTGTGACCAAGGTTTCCCTTTCTACGGAAAGCTGGTTGTCATCCGCATCCTTCCAGGAAACGGCTCGCGTGCTTATTAACGCCGCTGTGACCGGAAAGATTGATGAGCTGGCAGGTCTTAAGGAAAACGTTATCATTGGCCGCTTGATTCCAAGCGGTACCGGATTCCCGGGCAATGAAGTGGTCCTGGATATCCCAACTCCTGCTGAACCTGTTTCAGCCACTCCAGAAATCATGACGGAAATTGCTGCCGCAGGTCCTCAGGTAGGGGACTTGGCCGCAACAGAAGAGCGCATGGTGGAAGTGAAAGAGAAGGGGGACTAACAGATTTACGCAGATCTCAAACGGTTAGGCAGATTAAACGCAGATTCAAAAAGCGAGTCCTGAATGGGCTCGTTTTTTGTTCTCTTCCCATCTGCGTAAAATCTGCCGTATGATTCATATCTGCGTAAATCTATTTTCATGAAAAAGCCAGCGCGCATCTTGGGCTTTGATCCGGGCTATGGACGCCTGGGTTTTGGCGTGATTGATGTGATTAAGGGCAAATCGTCCGCAGTGGCGTTTGGTGTGATTACCACCAAAGCCGGCACGCCGAGCCTGGATAGACTTAAAGAAATAGCGGCGGATGTTCGGGCCCTCATCAAGACTCATAAACCTGATGCCATGGGCATAGAGGAACTCTTTTTTGGGAAAAATGTGACTACGGCCATAAAAGTAGCTGAAGTACGGGGCGTCTTGCTTCTTTTGGCAGCTGAGAATGATCTTCCCGTAACGGAGTTAAAGCCGGTTGAGGTAAAGATGGCCTTAACGGGTTATGGCAAGGCAGATAAGAAGCAGATGCAGCAGATGGTAAAGACCGTTTTTGGTCTCACGAGCATCCCCAAACCTGATGACGCGGCAGATGCTTTAGCTATTGCTTGGGCAGCTTCTACAATGCGCTAATATTAGCCACATAACAGCCTTTTTACATTGACAAAGGGTCGTTTTTGTGCTATTATACGCAGTTACGTAAAAGGCTAGGAACAAAGCCTTTGGGGTACGTAACAATGATCCCGCGATCCCCAAGTACCCTTATACGGTAATGGAAATCGCGGGATTATCTGTTTCTGGCCACTGCGGCTAGAACTGCCCCCCAGTCTTCATCACTTTCCCCAAAGTGGTGATGACCGAGGGGCAGAAATGCCACCAAGTTCACCACTGGGCCTTCGCGCCCGCAACTCTGGAGAACGCTATGCGTTCTTTGACCGTGCTATTCGCTCTGACCCTCACTGCCTGTGGGGGAGAAGAGCAGGAAGTCGTCGCGGAACCCGTCGTCACCCTCGCGTCGGTCATTCAGGCCAACCTCGAGAAGTACAAGACGGCTTCCGAGGCGGAAAAGGATAAGTACGTCGAGCACGTTCGTCTTCATCCTGAGATGGAGGAAGAAGAGCAGCGTGATCACCTCCTTTGTCACCCCATGACGATCGAGGTTACCGTGGATTCCGATGTCACGAATGGGTGGACGTTGTTCACTCATCCGGACGGCATCGGCTTCCCTCGCGCACATCCGATCGAATCCGCGGAGGCTGAGCCTGGCGTTTATACGCTCTCGCAGACCTACGCGGTCCACGTCGCCGGAGAGCGGATCGAGGTTCTGGCGGATGCCTACGCCACGAACGGCTCTCACTACACCTTTCCGCTTATCGACCCTCGCGTCGTGCCGAGCGGCGAGCGTGACCAGATCACGCAGATCAAGCTGGACGGCAAGGTGGCCGAGATCGGGGAGCAGGGCAAAGCGCCTTGTTTCTACTGGCTCGATTACGACCGGTACAAGCTCATCTGCCTCGCTCCAAAATGAATCGTCCGCGTGATGATTACGTCGTCACGCCGGCCCCATGGAACGTTTCGTGGGTCCCTCAGTCCTCATCATCTTTCAGCTTTCCCCAAGGCTCAGGATGGTGACGACCGAGGGGCAAAAGAATGTTTGGCCCGCCCACTAGTCCTCATCATCTTCCAGGTCCATGCCTCTGGATGGTGACGACTAGTGGGCATTTATTTTTCTGCCATAGTTGCCATAAATGGCAGCATACGGCTTGACAAATCCTTTATTTCGTACCTATAATCGGCTGTTCATCCACGGTGGGTGAACGTTCCAAGAGAGGTGACTCATGACGTCCGCCGACTGGGCATATATCTTCGCACTTCTCATTGTAATTGTGCCGCCGTGCGTCTATGTGACGTGGCAGCATGGCTTCTTCCCCTCGGAAACCTCGAGCCCGAAGAGGTACAGCGATTTTGTGATGGGCACCACAATTCTGCCCGGGCTTGGCCTTTTCGCGGTGTTCATCCGCGGCATCGCAGAGCCAAATGCGAGCACGTTCTTTCGACTGCTCTCGTGTGTCGCATTCCTCGCCCTCGTAATCGTGATTTTCTTTGTCGGCCCCATGGCCGCACGAACGGTGGAGCAGCGCCGTGAGATCGAGCGGCAAATAACTGAAGACAAGGAGAAGACCGAGCCGCCAAAAGACGGCACCGCACCCCGCGCATAGCGCTAGAAGGACCACCGCGTCCTCGCGCTGTCGCGGGGTCTTTCTTTTGCAAACAAAAAATCCTCCGCGTGAAGCAGGGGATTTTTTGGAGCGGGTGGAGGGAGTCGAACCCTCATCATGAGTTTGGAAAAAAATCCAGGGCTAACGAACGGAAATCTACAATCCACCAATGAACACACGGAAAATCCGCTGATACAGGCGGATTTTTCGTATCCGGCGGCTTTCGTCAACCTTCGTCTCCCGTACCCTCCGATCTCCAGGTTTAGGCTGCATTTGGGCAACCGGTGGGCAACGCGTCTGCGTTGACGTACCATGCCCCCGAATTGCGACGCACCACGGACTGCTAGAGATGAAAGTCGGCGTAGGGCTGACCGTCGGGTAGGTTGGCTTGGTCTACCGTCCAGCGATCGCCGCCGAAACGGCGGGGCCACCAGCGCACGAAATACCTACCGCTTCGAAGGTACACGGCACCAAAGGAGTACCCGAAGGAGTCCCGAGGCTCACTTTCCGGTGGGTGGGTAGCGCCCGCGGAGAACCGCACATAGCGACTTCCATCGCTCGACATGAACGCGCCGGCTCGCTGGTCATGAACATGGCCGGAGAGGTGGATGACGGGCGATCGCGCGGCAATTTGGGTAGCCGCCCGCTCGTCCCGGAGCCACCCTCCCTCAAACGGATGATGGGTCAGGAGGATTGTTGGGTGGGAGCCGCCAGCGATACCGCGCGAGAGCACGTTAAGCCGTACCTCGCCCAGGTCGAGCTTGCCGACGTCGTCTTTCCAGCTGAACAGCGCGGAATTGAGCCCCACTATGTTGAAACGCCGGGCATCATCGGCGATCCGCGACCAAAATAGCTCCCCCGCGCCGAATGCTCCAACGCGTCGGACAAATTCCGCATAGTGGCGAAATCTCCGATGCAATGCGTCCCGAGACTGTCTCTTCGAAATGATCTGGTCGACGTCGATCCCTTTCAGCCGCGCGGACAGGACCATGTACTTGATAAACTCCGTGTTGGCCGTAATGGACCAATCTACATCGTGATTGCCGGGCACGATGTAGATCGACTGCCGCGGGATCTGAAGCACCGTATCAGCGAGATTCTCGAGCCAGGCCCTGGCAAGGTCATACTGCTTGAGGTTTCGGTACGGCCCCATGGTGGGCGCGACCCCATTCGAGCCGGAGAATGCGACGTCGCCAGTGAAGAAGATCTGCTGCGGAAGTTCGATCTGCAGAGCGCTGTTGTTTAGCGCTTGTTGAATGTCTACCACGACCCCTTCCATCACGCGTGCTTGGTTCCAAGAGTGCGTCGTTGTCCCATGACCAACGTGCAAGTCTGATAGGTGGACCCAGGAACATACCACCGTATCCGATTTTGGCCGTGCCATCGGCGTCTCGAATAGCTCAAGTTGGACGCGCGTCTTGAACGCAGCGGTGAGGACGGTTGGGTTTGTCAGCTCCTTTTCGAGGCGGACGCCGAAAGCATCCGTCGGAATCGGCGTTACTTGGATGCTGAGTTTCCAACGCTTTCGCGGAACGCTTGGGCTGACGCTTGCAATCGAGTAGAGCGTAAGCTCGCCGACCTCGGATAGACGGTCGCCGCGGATATTCAGCGTCATGGCGGACTCACCCTCGAACTCCGCCGTCTCGATCAGCGAGTAGTTGTCTACCAGTGCGTGATCGCGGCAGTAGTGATTGAGCAACCGAATGTCGCCTGTATTTGCCTCCTTTTTGTTTACCTTCACGCGCACGCGCAAGGTCTTTAATCGATTGTGTAGGCCTGGAATTCCGAATTTAGACTCATCCGTGAGTGCGATGCGGATCTTGTGCATGAACACATGCGAGTCCCGTCCGTGCTCCGTTGCGCGTTGAATCGTGGCCAGACAGCGACTTAATCGCGCGTTCACGACGGCGCCGTCTAGCTGGACTGCGGGCGCATAGTCGACCACGTTGAGCGCGAATCCGAAGAATCGTTCGAGCAGCTGTGGCATGGCAGGCTCCGCTGGTTCAGCGGCAGGTTACGTAAGGTGACGCGCGGCCGGGCGCAAGCGAAAAGCGACGGGTCCATGAGAGGACCCGCCGCTCGGTGTCACCACCCGCGTTCCGTTGCATCAGCGAGGGAACGCGACGAAATGCTATTGTCGCGGGTTTCGGCGGATAATCTGCAGCTTACCGCATGTTGACATCGCCACGGTACGGCAATCTCAAGGCGACTGTCAACCTTGCGAATAGGCGGTGAATCCCGCGGGGACACGGCTGGCGCGACTTAGCCAAGTCTTGCGAGCATGGCACACCGACCTAACCCCTTGAGTGCGTCCCCTTGGAGAATCACGCCCGTTGACGGGTCTCTTCGTGATCTAGCAGGGCGGTGGCTCGCGCGAGGAGCTCATCGAAGGTGATGATCTCTGGGTTGAGGAGGTTTCGCCGATACAGCTCGAACGACCCGAACTGCGGCTCGTTGATCTCGTTGTCGCGCTCGAACTCGGTTAGCGACCCGATGACAACGTAGGCTTTCGGTTGAAACATGAACGCCTGGTCGAGGCGATACCCCTCCGCGTGGCGCGGTTCCGAGCGGACCCGAACCATCGCCTTCTGTACGGTTTTCTGGACTTGAGCGACGCCGCCGGCGAGCTCGGCCGACGGCGCCCAACACTCACCCCGGTAGGCGGGTCGGTGCATGAGTTTCGTCGTGTGCGTCTTGATCTCGATGAAGCAGAGGCTTTGCACCGTGCCGATCGTCTTCATCAGGGCGTCGACTCGTTTCCCCGCTTCCTCGAAGGTGGCTCCTGTTGTCACCGCTTCGAGCGACGGCTCGTGGAATTTCGACATGAGCACGAGTCGCAGCGACATCCCGAAAATCCACGGATTAGCCTCGAAAAACTTCTGCCAAAGCGATTCGTCGCCGCGCAGTTCGAGCCGCACCTTTTCCGCCTCGAAGTAGGCAACATCATCGAGGAGGCGCCGAAAGCGCGTGAGCTGTTCCCGGCGGTAGGCGAGCGACACGACGTCGCGCTCGGAGAACTCGTGACGGATCAGGTGTTCCGCGACCCCTGGATTCCGGCGCACCCACTCCATTCCGGCCTTCTCGTCACCGTTGAGGAGATCGACAACGCGGCCGGTCGAGCCCTGACGGGCCGCCTGCGCGACGAGGGCCGAGAAGAGGCTCGAGAGAAGCTCGAACTGCTCGTCGTTGAGTTCAGCCTCTGCGGGCAAGCGGGAGAGCGCCTGGTTCGCCATGTGCAGCACGCGCGGCACGTAGTCGAGAGCCTGCATGCCAGTGAGCGCCTCCACCTGCTCGCGCCACTGAGAACCGCGGATCAGGTCCGCGAGTGCGGTCGGGTTGTCGGCCGCGGCGGCGAGCGTCGTGAGTGCGTTTGCGTCGTCAGCCGCGCCGGCCACGAGCGCCGTCGACCGAAGGTGCCGGGCGCGCCGCAGAAAATCCACACCGAAGACGATGCACGTCGACCCGTCGTCCAAACGATGAAGTTGCCGCGCGATGCCGGCCCGCTGGGTCAGGAGCAGGGTGATCTGCTCGCCGCGGGCCACGCGTGGCGCGAGCTCCCGATCGAGCGAACGAAAGCCTGGGAAGCTCGTCTTGCGAAAGTCGCCCCCGCCGTCGTTCCACCAAAAATCATGGTAGACCTTGACTCCCGGCCTGGGGTGCGAACGGCACGGACCCCACGCTCGGAACGAACCTAGCGCGTGTCACACCGCGCGCTGGCCAGCAGGCCGACAACTGCACGGTGAACGGCGCCGCCGTCGACTGCACCCTATCGTCGTCGTGGCAACGCTTCGGGGCACTGTTCGACGTTCCGACGGACGCGAAAAACCTCGTCGTCATGGTCTGGAGCGACACCCAACTGCCCGCGACGCACGGGTTTGCGATCACAGAGGTATCGCTGACCGATGGTGAGGACGTCCGGGCGTGGAGTCCTCGTTCGTACTCAGAAGAGCTGGCCCGCTGCCAGCGCTACTACCACAAGACGTTCAACGTGAACGCGCCGCCGGTCACGAACGCTGGCGTGAACACCGGCGAGTGGCGTATCCCGGCGTCGAAAGCGGGGGCCGTCGCCGGCGTGTCGTCGACCTATCTCTTCCCCGTCCCCATGCGGGTCGCCCCGACGACGCGCACCGCCTACAACCCCGGCGCGGCGAACGCTCAGGCGCGCGACCTGACCGCCGGGGCCGACTGCGCGGCGCAGGCTTTCGCGGGCGTGACCGAGCGCAGTTGCTACGTGACGTTTACCGGCGCGGCGGGCACTGCCGTCGGGAACTCGATCGGCATTCACATGGCGTTCGACGCGGAGCTCTGACGGTGTCTTGAGCCTGAGTCAGGTTCGCTCATTCGCGGCATCTAAGCGGACAAACCCCGAACCGGCTTCGGTTGTTGGCGGGTCGCGTTGGGCTTGATGACGTCGAATGTGTCTATCCACCGCGGACGAACTGTATATCAAGGCCAACTCTCTGAAAGGTGACTGTCACCCCGCACTCCGAGAAGGTGCGGATCAAGTGCTCGTCCGAATACGCCCAGCTGCAGAAGCCCTCCCGGGACATGAAGCGCTGTCCTTCTGTGTATTGCTCAAATCGGAGCTCGTCATAGCCGCACGCTGCGTAATAGCGACGTCTCACCTCAAGCGCGTGCTCGGTCTGCATGTAGGACGAAATTGCAAAACTAAACCCTGCCGACGCCAAGACGTCAGCGACGGGTTTGATGTCTCCGATGTTGCCGAAGCTGTTGAATGGAAAAAAAACGAGCGGTGCGCCTCGAATGCGGGCGCCGATGCCAGACAACGATGTTGCATCCGCGTGGATAAACCGCGCTCGCCTGCGGATATCTTGGCCCATACGCTTTAGACGCTGATTCCCCGCCCGCACGTAGCGCAGAGCAGGCTCAATGCCTACGTAGGCTACCGCAGGAAAGGTGTGCAGCACCTCCAGCGACAGTCCATCCATAGCGCCGACTTCGATGAGTGTGTCCGCGTGAACTAGAGCCTCGGCGAGCGCGCGGCGCTCGTCCTTGAGGAAATCCACGATTTCCACTGGATAATTCGCCGGGTCGACCAACCGATCTCCGAAACCGCTCTCATAGAAGGTCATCTGGGCCCCCAATAATTTCGATGGGCTGAACCGTCGCGTCCGCGTGAGAGCGCAACAGGGCTCCGGCGTCCGCGATCCATGTATGGAGCGCAGCATCGCCGGCGAAATCGATAAACACGAGCTCGATCCTCGTAGTAGCGAGGGTTATCATCGTACGACGCGAATCACTGACCGGGCTTCCGTAGGGGCCTTGCTCGTCGCTGAAGACTGGAAGACGCTCTAAATTTATCGAATTCTTTCCGATGCCATCGTACGATTCGCCACGCAGCCCGATCCTGAACCGGCGACTCGCAAGAAGTTGTTCACTGTCGTAGGCTCCACAACAAATACCCGAACGCATGGATATCAGGTTGTTGATGTCGACAACATTGTTGACGGAGTACATTTCATGCCCGGCCCCTGCCCTTCGCGATAGCGCGGCGGCCGAGGGCCGATAGCGTGCACAGTCCTTCCCGAGTCGACGAAGCAACTCATTGGCTGCGGTGATATTCGTAGCGATGCTCGGGTTGCCAGTCATCGCGCGAAACTCGCGGTCGAGGGAAGCGCGGAGCTCCGGAGGGCTCGCCTCAACGCGAACGGTAGCACGCAGGACGCCGAGCCTCACTCTTGGCGCGGCGTTGACGATGTCCTCATGGATTTCTACGGTCATAGCTGCGTATTCGTGATGACGTCTACAAGGGACGTCCGAAGTTCTCTAAGTTCACCAATCGAGGGGGGCGACACCCCCAACAGCGGGTATCGAATCGATGCTTCCCCGAAATCTTCAAATGCCTCCTGCCAATCCGCCGTGGGCAGCGGCCAATCGAGGTAGTCATAGGTCGCCATGGAGCGAAGGGGATGTTGCACAGCCCAGTTGAGGCTCACGGGATGTGGCCCACCATACGCATTCTGCCACGAACGGATGGCTTCGACAAGTACTCCGCGCTCGCGGGGCGACTCCCCCAGGCCGAACAGTAGCGCTGCGCCGAACTTAATGTCGGCCGAGCTTAGTATTGCGAATGCGTCATTGCAGCGCTTCAACCAACTGCCGGGGCGTGTGTCCTCGTCGAGGTCGATATCCGCGAGGTTCGTGTGGCGATCGAGGAAGTCCTGCAGGAGGTCGGGTCGGCTAAGGGGGTCGGCCGCGACTATAGCGAGGTCACCCTGCCCGTAGTATTCGACGCGAAAGCTATCCGGGCTTCCGTCCATCACTTTGCCATTTTCCATGGCGTGCACGCGGGGCACCGAACCTCGCATCCGCTCGTAGCGGTACGGGATTCCCTGGGCGTCCTCGCAGTACACGACGACGGAATCTGGGCAGTTATCGAACTGAGGGAGATCCGTCTCGATGCCGAGCCCATGGGCGATACAGCGAATCGCCGTGGATTTTCCGGTACCGCGGCCTCCGATGAAACACGTCAGATTGTCGCTGATGCGATAGGTCTCGCCATGCAGGAATCCGCCCTCGCAATGGACACCGATGATCCGGGGAATGGCGCGTGGGAGCTTGACCGACGCGCGAATCCGCGCATCGGGATCGGCCAGCGCCGTACGGAAGCCCTCAAAGCAAAGGTGTTCCATCTTCATCCGCGTCAGGCATTTCGCCTGGTGTGCAGCGACGAGATCGACCAGCCGGTGGGCATCCGAGTTCTGGACGTGGGCAAGGACGGCCCTGGCCGCCGCTACCGCTGCGCGCTGACGGAAAAGGTTGGTTCGGTTTGCCCCTTGCGCCGTTGGTACGTCGTCTTCGGAATACCAACCGAGGTTCTCTGCGTCCCGAACTTCGACGCCCAGAATGCCGGGGTGGGAGAGGATGTCCTTTTTCGCGTTCGGGTATCCGTCAATACCAGCCTCAAACCCTGTCTTCACATCGATGTGCGCCGCGATGCATACACCGCCGGCTCGCTCAGCCTCGGTCGCCACGTCCGCCATCGACATCGCGGTGTGGCCATCGGGTATCGTGGGGCGCACGATGTTGATTCGGCCGATGAAGTTCCGCAGGTGTTCGATGGCTCCGGGGTCGAAGTACGCGAGGAGGTGGCCATGCGCTGTCGTCACCTCCACCCCGGCGAGCACGAGAATCTGGCCCGGGTACTTCGCCGAGGCGTAGTCGATGGCCCGCTCGGTGTTTCTCGCCGAATTGTGGTCGGTAATCGCGATGATCCGCACGTCGTTCGCGACCGCCGTGTCGACGATCGCTTCTGGCGTCATCGTCGGGTCCTTCGCGACATCATGCGACCCGCCGTGCGAGTGAATGTGGAGGTCTGCCGTGTAGAAATG
>JAHFIZ010000043.1 GCA_023246145.1 Candidatus Uhrbacteria bacterium
TTGCCGCTCCGGGAAGTGCTTCTGGCACCATGGCTTATGATGGCACTAACGTCTGGCTTCATGACACAGATGAAAAAGTCATTTATAAACTCTCTTTTGATGATGATAGTGACGAAGGAATTGTGGAACAAGCGGTAAACGTTTATAGCACCCAAGTTCAAGGCATTGAATTCATAGATGGCACCCTCTGGATGGCTGATGCCTATTTTGACATGTTCTTTGACTCTGACCTCATCACTAGTGAGCCAAACGCCATCATCTCCGCAGCTAATGCCTACACTGCGCCATACGCGGTAGATGACGAATTTTATTTCACCACAAGAAGCTCCACAGAAGGCTATTACATTCAACGTCGCTTGGGCTCGGTTCCGGAAACAGCCACTCGGAAAATCCTAGCTACTTCTAGCCGAGGTGGCGCCGTCTACATTCATGAAACAAGAAACAGTGGGAACCTCTTTGCTATAGACATGGGACTTCTTGGAACAAACTTTGAGATCTCGCGCCAAACCGTTCCCGCGGTCACGCTCTTTTTAGATGCACTCGGTATCCAAATTCATGCGGACGGTATCCAAGAAAATACCATCCCAACATACACTTCCCTTTCTTCTGATCTCTCAAATCTCATAACTGATTGTCCTTCTGCCTTTACCCGCGCCACTATTGGCACCTCAAGCAACAGCCAGCCCATCTATTCCTATACTTTTGGCACAAGTGGCAAGCCTATTGCCATGTACGTTTCTGGAACTCACGGCAATGAAGAGCACGCCTATGTCCCTACCGTGCGCTACATGCAGAAACTCTGTACAGACTTCTTAGCGAATGATGATGAGACGCTCAACATGTTTGCTAACTATGAAACTCTTTTTATACCGCTCTTAAACCCCTACGGCATAGCAAACGCTACGCGCTATAACGCAAACGGCGTAGACCTAAACCGCAACTGGGATTATCAGTGGTCATCTTTTGGCTCAAGCACAAAAGGATCTGCCCCGTATTCTGAACCTGAAGTAGCGGCGCTACGTGATCTCATCTTGGACAACGTAGATAACATCATATTTGTAAATGACGCTCACTCAGCCATGGAAATTAGTCCGGGTATGACTTGGGGCTGTGATCTTGGGGTTACCCCACCGGACATCATCTCTGATATTTATGGCATTTACACAACAGAAAACGCTAACCGCTGGTTTGAGGAACGAGCTTCTGTAGGCCGCTGGCTTACCTATGACCGCTACACCTATCACAGTTGCGATACTCCGTACTTTGGAAACTGGCTAAGCGCTCAAGGCATCCCAAGTAGTACAAACGAAGTAATGGGAAAAAAAGATATAGGCACAGAGCGCATGCTCCACACAAGCGCCTGGTACATGAGTCATTTTCACGCCACCAAAGACGCGCTCTCTTATAAGTACGGTCGGTCAGTATACCGGGTAGATGCTACAAACCCCGCCTCAAGTTTTAGCGCGGACGTCACCGCTAACACCACTACCCCGTCTGGCACCAGTGTTACTTTCCGCTATAGCTCTAGCAGTACCACTACTGCGCCAACCACCTGGTACGACACCGCAACAGCCGCACCCGCCAACCGCTATCTTTTTGTAGAAACGACACTCGCCAGATCAAGCTACGCAGATGCTACGCCAAGCGTTCAAGACTTTACCGTGGCGTATGGGGTGCCAAGCAGCCATACTTCCGGAGCTATAGGCGGAAGCGTCAACGCCATCAGTAGTCTTCAGGCGAACGTTCACGAGAGAGTAGCCGATTTTTCTTGGAAAACAACAGGCAACGTTCCGTATGTCCGCCTGTCCTACGTGAAAGACGGCGTCACCGCTACCGTAGCCTCCTCCGTAGTGAATACGGACAGCTACACCTGGAACATTCCTCCGGAACTCTACGGTTCACTCACCTTCTTTGTAGAAGCCTTTGACCTACAGAACGTTTTTGATAGGGACGAAGTAGTTCTTTCTCTGAGTTCCCCGAGCAGTGGGCCAGAAGAAGACACTGACATCACCACAGCGTTCCCTGAAGTACCAAACGTCTTCCCGGGAGATGTCATGCGCGGCAAGGAACTTTCCGCCGTGTATTACGTGGCTGCTGACGGCACACGCCACGTCTTCCCTAATGAGCAGATTTATTTCACCTGGCAGACATCCTTCTCCCCCGTCAAAGTCATTGACGATAGTTATCTCCATCTTTTCACGCTTGGAACGCCAATGCCGCCAAAACCAGGAAGCGTACTCATCAAGATTCAAAGTGTCCCCAAGGTATACGTGCTAGAAAACAATGTCAGCAATCCCTACAAACCGTTCATCCGCTGGATTTCTTCAGAGAGCGAAGCTACGCGTCTCCTGGGCAGCGCGTGGGCTGATTATGTCATTGACATTCCCCCTACTTCCATCAAAAACTTCTCAGCTGAAAACGCATCCAGCTCTCTTGATCCGCTCACCGGCCTCACGCGACGGGAGGACCTTCACGAACGATAGCGGATGTTTCTTGACGAAGTCAGGTAAATCTTGGACTATCCGTCCACCTCGTTCCTTCTGGAGATCACGTGAAAAGAACCCGAATCGTCCTCCCTGGTGCACCGGGCGCAGGAAAGTCTACCGCCCTCGGGAACTTCGCAGAGCGGCTCACCCCGCGTCCTATCTGCATCCCGGAAGCGGCCCGCTACGTGAAGCACGAGGCCAGGCTTCTGCCGCCTCGGGATCACAAGGGTGCCCGCGTCTACGAAGGCGGGATGTCCCGTATACGTTTAGCGACCGAAGACATGGCCGCCGTCCAGGAAAGTGAGGCGAGTCGCATCTTCTTTGATCGCGGCATCCCGGATGGTGCGTGCTATCTCCCCGGCGGCCTCATGGAGCTGTGCGAGCTCCTGGAGATGACCTGGGAACAGATGTTCGACCGCTACGACCTGGTGCTCATGTTCGCGCTCCCAAGGCGGGATATCTACGACCGCTTCAGGGCAAACAATCCATCCAGGCACGAGACCTACGAAGAAGCACGCGAGCTCGACGCTCGCAGTCGGCGCATCTGGAGCGGTCACCCCCGCCTCCACGTCATCGAAGACGGACCGAGCTGGGAGAGCCGGTTTGAACGAGCCCTTGATATCGTTCAACGCGCCGCCGCGTGAACACAGCGCCGCTGCCCCCTCGTGGTGACGGCGGCGTTCCTCGTTATAGAGGCTTTCCGTCTGGACCTTTTGGCGTAATCTTTCGCTTAGCAAAGCGTCCCAAAAATCTGTACCACGGGTAAGGCGAGTTCACGTTATACAGCGTGGCGCAGCCTTTGCAGCAGCGCATCTTGTCTATTTTTCTAAAAGATTCGCAGCACACATCCTTCACCGCTTTCCGGTGAGTAAGAACCAAAAAATCAATCCACAATCTTTGGTACCACGGGCGATCAATGAAATCTGGTGGGATGGGGGTATACATATCGCGGCCATGGTACTACATATGGATAGCTCTTGACGACTAAAAAACCGCATGGTGCAATATCCTTATCCGAACGGGGCCATTGCCTTGATCTGGGTGATACAAATTCAACTCCCCACTTTATTGTGTGGAGTTGTTTTTGTTTACTTTTACCCCGGGCAATGTGGGTATTTGACAACCGTAACGCTATACGTTACGCTTTTACTATCGAACATTCTATGATTCAAAGTTTTCGTGACCGTGAGACTGAAAAACTGTTTCAGGAAGGTATTGCAAAGGGGTACGGCTCATGGAGCAGAGTAGCCATGAGAAAACTTACCATGCTTCACGCAGCGACTACGCTCATTGATCTCAAAGTTCCCCCGAATAACAAGCTTGAAAAATTAAAAGGGAACCGATTGGGCCAATACAGCATCCGTATCAATGATCAATGGCGAATCTGCTTCATCTGGAAGGACGGCAACGCCTACAATGTAGAAATAGAAGACTACCACTAAAATAATCATCATATGAAAACTCATACATTTATACATCCTGGTGAGATTCTCGATGAAGAATTCCTGAAGCCACTAGAAATCACCCAGTACAAGCTCGCTAACGACATCTCAGTCCCCCGTCGTCGTATTAACGAAATTGTCCACGGTGATCGTGCAGTGACTGTAGACACTGCGTTGCGCCTGGCAGAATACTTCGGCACATCCCCTGAGTTCTGGCTCAATCTTCAATCTCGGTACGATCTCCTGATAGAAGAAAAGGCTTCCGGTAGCAAAATCAAGAAGCAGGTAATACGACGCGAAGCTGTTCCCGCCTAACCAAAACCCGCCCTAGTGGCGGGTTTTGGTTTGTGCTAAGATGTTTTTACAATTGAATAGTTTATCGAGAGTGCAGCGAGGGTCCTGGCCCTGTGACCTGCCGACAACGTGCCCCAAAGGCGTCGTGTCAATTCCAGCCCTCGCGGGAAAGATAATTATTATCCGACGCCGTTTGGCGTCTTTTTTATGTCTGTAAATTCCTAATCCCATCTTGAAATCACAATCCCACCCCGAGCGCCGGCGAGGGGTCGCTACCCCCATGGAACCTCCAAGGGAAAACGGCCCTTCCTGGCGTCAGGGTGGATACCTAAATAAATATTAAACGCAATCAAAAACCTCTATGTTCATCCCCAAAGTTTACACAGTTGAAAGTGTGACAATTGGCCATCCGGATAAAGTGTGCGATCAAATATCCGATGCAATTCTCGCGGCGTTAGTGGAGCAAGATCCTGATAGCAGAGTGGCAGTGGAAACCTTTGGCAGCCACGGGCTCCTTGTTATCGGCGGCGAGGTTACTACTAAAGCTAAAGTCGACTACGCAGCGATTGCTCGCAAAACCTATAAAGATATCGGCTACGACGACCAGCTAACCGTCCTAGTGCACATTGCCGAACAATCCCCAGATATTGCACAAGGTGTGGACACCGGCGGCGCCGGAGATCAGGGCATCATGTACGGATTTGCAACTGATGAGACACCAGAATTTCTTCCACGCGGTTTAGTATTTGCGCGCCGTCTGACTGACAAATTAACCGAATTACGTCGCTCCGGAGAAATCGCCTGGCTCCGCCCAGATGGAAAATCACAAGTAACCATGGAAGACGGCAAAGCGACGGTCGTTTTGGTGAGTTGCCAACATGACGAAAACGTCACCCAAGAAGAAATAAGAAAAACCATCATCGAACGCGTCATCTACGCATCCATCCCCAAAGAGTTCCGTGCTCCCAACATGGAAATCCTCACCAATCCCACCGGTAAATTTGTCATCGGCGGGTTCCAGGCCGACACCGGCCTCACGGGCCGAAAGCTTGGCGTAGATTCCTACGGCGGCATCATCCCCCACGGCGGCGGAGCTACTGCGGGTAAAGATATGACAAAAGTCGATCGCTCGGCAGCTCTTAAGGCTCGCCAGGTGGCGGTGGAGATCGTAAAGAGCGGCCAAGCTAAGCAATGCCTTGTCTCTGTAGCTTATGCGATCGGGAAGGCGGAGCCAGTAATGCATCGCGCCGTAAATGAAAAGAACGAGGATATTTCCACGTTCTTAACTGGCATTCGTTTTACGCCTTCTTCGCTTCGTTCTTCGCTCGTTCAACCATAAACTTCACCCCTTCGTCCATATTCGTCTCTTCAAGGCGAATATGGGGATGCGCTAAGTGGAATACTCGGAAAACTTCATCGGCAAAGGCCTGACCAACAACCGGTACTTTATCGAAGTCGAAAACAATTGTTTTGAATTTTTCGAGTCCCGCTAAAACCCGACGCGCCTGTGAACGTGAAATGTGTACGCCTGCGAGCGTGTAGAGCTTGACTTGAATCTTGGTTTTATCAAACCCGTGATCCCCGGCTCCGGTCATGTGTGTGTACTGTCTAAAGAGTTCCGTTAGATGACGTTTTGACCCGGCGCGAATCTTAAAGGTTACCCTTGTGCCACGTTTAATCTTCTTCGTGGTCTTTACGAAAACGTCCGGAAGTTCATTGTTTACGATGAGTTCGTAACCAAAGCTATCGAGGACAAAGAGGTCCCCGGCTTTTGATGTAAAGAAGATCCCCTCGCCAGAGTGCGACTTTGGCATGGTAGTGGTCTTCCCCTTCATGATGTCCTGAATAGCTTCAAGTTCCGACGCGAGTCCGCGCTTCTGCATCACATTTCTGAAAACTCCGACACCGGAATCGCTGACGACAAATGTCAGCTCATTCTTTTCAACGGAAACCTCTACGCCGATACGGACCGACTCGGAATGTTCAATGGCATTATTAAACATTTCGGAAAATGCGTACGTAAAAATGCTCTTCACATTTTCAGGAAGCGTTTTCAAAAGTGGAAACGTCTGTTCAATCTCATGAAGAACCCGATGCTCTTCGAGTTTTTTATTCGTAAATATTTTGTGATACCTGACCGGAAAGATCTCCTGATGTTTCTCGGCGTATTCCGGGAGAACGTAAAAAGCTTTCTTGGTCGAGCCGATCTTGTGGAGCTTCCCCTCAGCTACCAATTCCGCAATGAGCGAACTTGCATGCTGACGCGAAACCCTAAAATGCTCCGCGATGTCTCGCGAAAGCAATTTACCATTCTTATTGGCAATTTCGATGATATTTTGTTTGGTCAACATATTGTAAACCAATTGTAAACCATCCTAAGTTCAATTGTCAACCAATTGTCAACCACTGTCTTGGACTAGTATCAGCTTCCTTCCTAAAGCGCTTTAAGGAATCGATAAATCTCCACCATCGCCCAGGTATCAAGCTTGCAGTATTCAAGAAGATCTTTCGCTATCTGCTCTTTTTCTGATTGAGATGTCTTCACGGATATTAGCCTCTCCCAGCATTCACTCGCTTGATCACCCTTATGGATGTTGAGCGTAGCATAAGAGAGCTCAGGGACTATAGCCGGCAGCACCTTCTTAATACTCGCACTCCCCCGGAAAGCAGGATCTACGTAATGGCCATCTGAGAAAATGGTCATGAGGTCAAACATCTTCTCGTTCAGATCCTCAAGGAAGGCGGCGTGCTCAGGATGAAGCTCGCCTAGCTTATCGTTTCGCTGAGATTCGTAAGACTTATACCAAGAAACAATCGTTCCCTCAGGATCAATATCCATCTTCATGCGTTCTATGAGCGGAAGCGTGAGATCAGTGCCGGGCTCAGTAATCAAAAATTCCTTATGCTCAACGGTTCCATCAGCATGGAGAATGTGAAGCGAATATTGGAAAGGAACCTGTTCATACGCCCCAAACCCGTCAAAAAGCGGAATAGCGCTTGAATATCCTTCATAATCAAAAAACTGAAGCGGGAATACCAGTGTGCTCAGCTTTTCCTTAATGGCTTCTCTATCCAGAATTACCCTACTTAGTGTGTGAGCGTCATATTGCAAACGCTGCGTATCATTCAAGTCCTCAGGATTATGAATGTCTGCAAAAGAAAGCTCTCCCTTATCTACCCACTCTATGAGCTTCTTTTTACTCATCCCTATCCGGTTAAAGTCATGAACAGAGTATTCAGGTACTCCCGGATTAGAGTACGCAAAAGTAGGACAATGGTTTGATCTGCCCTCATAAATACAAAGGCATCCTGGCTGTTCAGGTAAAGAAAGATACGTCTTAGCGTCTACCATCTCCTCTCTTACACCTTCTTCGGCGGCTATCACTTCTTCTGTTAAATCTTCCGTAATAAAAAGCTCGTGATAATTCACGGCTTCGTGTTTTTTATATTCACGGTTTAAGTGAATGACGGATACCCTGAGAATCTTTAAACCACAACGCTCTATGACTATCTTCTGGAACGCTAAGTCATTTACATGATGATGCGGCACCCTCCGTTTCACCTCATTTGTAGCTTTTATTTCAAATAACTCCCATCCTTTCAGCTCCGGAGAGTAGCGCAAAATATCCGCCCTAATATAAAAAACGTCATCCTGAAACGTGGCCTGAAAAAGCGTCTCCGCTCCCCCATCCATAGCCTCCTTAGTTTCCGTGAGTGCCCACTCTCCGCTAGACTCTATCAGTCTCCCCTCCGGAAATAACTTCCTACACGCCGCCTCAGCCAAGTTTCCGTCATCCACCAGCTTTTTCTCAAACTCCGTCATCTCCACACCCTTAAACAACTCCGGCTTGTATTTCCGGAGCCACAGGTTCTTCTTACAGAACGTGTACTGAAGATAGTCGGTTTTGGTGATGAGCATGTCAGGAAAGTATCACCGAATGATGAGGCGAGCAAACCGGCCAAAAGCTAGGCGTAGATTCCTACGACGGCATCGTCCTCC
>JAHFIZ010000002.1 GCA_023246145.1 Candidatus Uhrbacteria bacterium
GTTCAGAAGTCCCTCCTGCGGAGGTTTCGTCCGAAGGACATGTGGTACGGATTCGTACAGTTCTTCGTGGGCCTCATGCCCACCTATCTCAAGAACCGCTACGTCATTCGGCTCCCCGCTCCGATTGCCCTCACTATGGCAATTGTAACCGGAGTGGTGAAAATGGGATTCGGCCTGTACGAGATCCGCGGAAAGGAGTTCGTGGAAGCGCGCCTTCTACGATTCGAGCAACGCTACATCGCGGTAGGTTTTGCCTACGGCTGCCTACAAGGCACGATCTTCTTCACGTTCATGTCCATCGCGGCGACGCTTATATGGCATGAAACCTGGGGCGAGATCGCAGTCCAAGCGGGACGGACGTATCTCGTGAACTTCCTCCTTGGCTACCCCATCCTCCTCCTCACGGAATGGGCGGGCCGTCAGTTGAACTGGCTGATCGTATTCCTCAGGCCGTACGTGGAGCCGATCATCGCGCCTGTCGTGGCGCGCTTCAGCGCGCTCTTCTCGCCTCTCATGGACTCCATGAAGGCGTTCGTGAAATGCAGCTAGCCGGCGGTCCTCTCATGGGCTGCCGGTTTTGCATTGCGCCGGATTGTTAAGCACCTTAACAGGTTTAGTAACTTAACTTGTTTAGCACCTTAACCACATAAGGTTCTAAAGTGACTTGAGTGGTCCATCAGACTTATCGCCAATCAAACGTTTGTACACTAATTCGGCGCTGATCAAGCAAATCGGCATGCCGATTCCTGGATTAGTGTTCGCTCCCACGTAATACAAGTTCTTCACTTTTTTACTAATTGTGTTCGGCCTAAAAATGGCCGTCTGCATGAGGGTATGAGCGAGTCCGAGAGCACTCCCCTTGTAGCTGTTATAGCGCTCTTTAAAATCTTTTCCGCAGAAATAGCGTTTGAACTCTATGCGCTCACGAATGTTTGGAATGGATAATTCTGTTTGCATGAGATCCAGTATCTTCTCGCCGTACGCATTCATCTCATCTTCCGTATACTCGATTCCTGGCGCCATCGGCACAAGAACGAAGAGGTTCTCTTTTCCCTCTGGCGCGACTGAAGGGTCAGTCACGCTCGGCGCGCAAACGTAAAGCGAAGGGTCAGTAGGCCACTGTGGGTGATCAAAAATCTCCCCAAAGTTTTTGTGCCAATCGCGGGAGAACAAAAGATTGTGATGCGTGAGGGATGGAACACGATCTTTAAAACCTAAATACATGATGAACGCAGAAGGCGAGAGCGTTTTCTTTTCCCAGACACTTTCCGGATGCTCTCTATCTTCCTCTTTTTTGAGTAACTTCGTTTCCGTATGATGGATGTCTGCGTTAGAGACGATGATATCGGCAGATAAAATCTCGCCTGATTCGAGCCGGACGCCTATTGCTTTGCCATTTTCAGTGAGGATCTCGGCGACCGGACTCGACGTTCGGTAATGCACGCCATTCTTCTCACCAATTTTCACGAGCGACTCAATAATCTTATAGATCCCACCCGTGGGATAAAACACACCCATGCCGAAATCAATGTACGTCATGATGCTGTAAAGCGCCGGCGTGTTGTAGGGAGAACTACCGAGGAATACGAGCGTGTACTGCATGATCTTCTGCATGGTTTCCGTTTTGAAGAAGCGACGTACAAACCTATCCATTGTAGAAAATACCGATAGCTTCGTTCCCTGGATTGCAACCCGCAGTGTCAGGAAATCAAAAATGCTGTCGTAATTCTTATACATGAAACTCTCCTTGGAGATTTCATAGTTCAGCTTCGCCCTTCTCAAATATTCGTCGAACTTCACTGACGACCCGGGTTCCAGTTTTTCAAACGTCTCACCGTCTTTCTCGCGGTCAGCGTACATGTTAATCATGCCCGCAGGTGAGTCCTTAAAAAAGATTCGGTATGACGGCGTGAGGCGTTTAAGCGCTAGGTGGTCCTCGATCTTTTCACCCATCAGATCGAAATAATGCTCAAACACATCCGGCATGAGGTACCAAGATGGTCCCATGTCAAAGGTAAAACCGTTCGCCTTAAAAAGACCGGCCCGTCCGCCAAGCATTTCATTCTTCTCAAGTAATGTTACGTGGAATCCTTTCTTCCCGAGCATGGCTGCAAGGGATAATCCCCCTATACCGCCGCCGATGACGATGACCGTTTTTCCGCTTTCCATACGCCGTACGCTAAAACCAGCTTTTCTATAAAATTTGTCCTCACTCTGCCCTCAAAGATGTCATAGTCTGCTTCCTCTATTTTGTCGAGTATGGCTTCATAGAGCGTACTTGCTACTCTGACTGCCAACTGGCCGTCTTTATTAAGGAGCGGCACGCCTTCATCCGCCGAAACGTACAACGCTCTTGCTCTACTCATCTGGAAGCCCATGAAACGTTTAAACATTTCATTGCAAACGCCATTCTTAATATCCTCCTTTGTGATACCGAAAGAAGATAATTCTTCTGCCGGCAAATAGATTCTCCCGCGCTCTTCAAAGTCTTCCTGAATATCACGTAAAAAGTTTGTGAGCTGCATGGCGTAACCCAATTCCTCGGCATACAGCAGCGCTCGTTTATCCGTAAATCCTATGACATACGTCATCATAAGCCCTACCACCGCCGCAGAGCCGTACATGTAACGCTCTAGTTCCGCGTAACTCTTGTAGGAAGACTTTGTGACATCTTGAAGCATTGCCTTGATAAAGTCCTCGCTGTACTCAAGGGGGATAGCAAATGCATGGAACACCTCGGACGTTGCTCTGAGTACAGGAACCCACAAAGGATCACTTGTCTTTTCCCATCCCAATTCACGAGCGTACGCCCTCCCCCACGCCTCTTTCCAGTGCACGAGTTCATCATGAATCGCCTCAGCTGAATCGAGTCTTGGGTTATCTACAATCTCATCCGGCAAACGGAAAAAGGCATACAGGACGTTTGTGGCGTCACGCTTCTCTTTAGGAAAAAGCTTAGTGGCGAAGTAGTAACTTTTGCCGTATTTCTTCTGTAAGGCGCGGCAGTAACGGACGTCAGCGGGCAACAGATGGAGCGTCATGTGGTTCTTTCCTTGATAGTAGACACGAGGCCCAAAAGCACTTGCTTAGCGCTCTCCGGAAGTTTGGAGAGAGATGCCAGTTCTTCTGCCTCCGTGAAGGCTCGAGCGAGCTCATTTTGCGCATAGGATACCACTCCCGTTTTTTCCATCATAGAAAGAATGCTCGCGCAGTCTTCCGGTGATAGATCTCTTTTCCCAAACAGCGCACCGAAAATTTTCTTTTCTTCTTCAGCTGCATTCGTCACGAAGTAGTGCGTGAGAAGCGTGTGCTGACCTTCCCTAATGTCATTCATGCACGGTTTGCCGATTTTTTCTTCTGTCGAAAGAAGATCCAGGAGGTCATCTTGCAACTGAAAAGCGAGACCTATCTTTAGACCAAATGCTTCCAGTGTCTTTTCAAACTGTTCATCTCCGGCTGCAAGCGCTAAACCTATCTGAAGCGGGCGAACAAAGCTGTAGGTAGCGGTTTTCAATTCCATCTTTCTTCTAATCAGTTCTTCACTGGCCTCTCTCTTTCCCATGAGGCTCACATCAATCATCTGTCCGGCCACTACGTCATCAATCATCTGGAAAAATAACCTGAGCACTCGGTCCCGATTCATGAGATCCCCCACACCATCTTGAAAAGATTCTGAGGCCCAAGCAAACAAAAGATCTCCTACTAAAATTGCCTGACCGTTTGCCAAATGAGAAAGATCACCTCTTGCATTCTCCTGTGTTAAATACTCAAGCGTAACTTTATGAACAGTAGAAACACCGTGGCGCTTATCAGCTTTATCTATCACGTCATCATGCACTAAACAAAACAAATGAAAGAGCTCGAGCCCGAGACCCACCTTCCCAATTGCTGTCTCATCCACTCCCCCGAAAGCTTTATACATCCCACTCGCCATAAACGGTCGAGCGCGTTTCCCGCCAGAGAGCGCAATAGTCTTTACCGCATCGAGATACGAAATTAATCCGGCATCGCCGAGCAATCCGCGAAGGTGTTCGACTCTCCCGTCAAAATACCGCTCAAGCAACTGATCAAACATTTTCTTGAACTCGCCAATCAACATATGGCGCTACAGTACCGATTTCAGGGCGAGAAGAAAAGTGCGGGTTGTTAGAGGTCAATAAGAAGCGTAGGCTGAAAATGTTAGTCGTAACCCCACCTCTATGAATAATCGCTCATACGCCATTGGCGTGGCAGTCATTGTGCTTGCCATCCTCATTGGCGCTTTCATCATCTATAAATCTCCAAGCGGGACAACTACACCCATAGTTGAAAATCCACCGGTAAATAATGGCACTACTACGCCTCCTGTTGTCACTCCACCGGCCCCTACGGAAACCACATACGAAAATACCAGTCTCAAGCTCAGCGTTCCCGCTGGTTGGACGGCTACTGCTGCCACCTCTGCTACAAGCAAGGATGCGGTAAACATCGCTAAAGGAAACTGGATCCTCTACGTCAGCCCGCACGCTTCCCAGGCAAGCGGCACAGAAGGCGGACGGTTTGCAGAAATTGGCATGGGCGCCCCAAGTGTGGATGCCGTAGTCACTACAGAGCCGAGCGAATGTGGCACCACAGAAAAAACTGCCGCCTATGGAATCTATACACGTGTAGATTACTTCATGAGCGCAGCTGAAAAGAAGGATTGGTGTGCCGCACCAACCAACGGCAAAACGGTCTGGTTCTTCTCGTACCTCACCAGTCCCGGCAATGGCTTCTTCAACTACTACAAAAAAGATGTGAATGACGGCCTGGTAGTCACCATGGCGTATAACTCCAAAGTGGTGAACAGCTTCCCCGTCAAAGGTAGTGCGGAACTTACCGCCGCTCTGAAAGAGATGACGGACATCGCGAAGACCCTCGTCATCAAAACAAAATAGTTTCTCCAAACAAAAAACCACTTCATGGCTGAAGTGGTTTTTTTGTTGAACCGAAAGTCCTCCTACTTCTTCTTGTCCTTCTTTGGCTTCTTAACATTTTTCCGAGCGTTTTGTCCTTTGGCCATAAAAATATGTTTAGACCAAAGTATACATTAAAACAGGAGATAGTCTGCCAGAATATCCTCAAATAAAAAGAGCTGGTGCTGATGCGGCTTATTTTGACGATACTCCCCTTATCTGCTATTCTTTTCGCGCATTTCATGGCCCTATCGTCTAACGGTTAGGACAGAGGCTTCTCAAGCCTTAAATCCGGGTTCGATTCCCGGTAGGGTCACCAAAGAAGACCTTCCTTCATGGAAGGCCTTTTTTGTTTCTAAGATTGGCGACAATACAGGTGTTTCAAACTTTGGATAGGTATAAAGCGGCTTTTCGGCAAAAATCAAACTCAGCAAGTTCTTCCGTTGGTCGTACGTCGCACCTTCCCAACATTTTGCAAGATCCTCTAACGTCGTGAAGACAAACAATACCGCCTCGTCAACAGCGAATGTCTCAAGCTTCATGTCTGCAAGCGCGGCATGCGTGTCGAGAATCTTATCCTTAACCGCCTTGAACTCTTCCTTGAAATCGTCTTCTCCGAGTAAATCCTTTTTCGCCATGTCGATAAGTTTCCTCTTCTCACCTTCCATGCGCTCAAGTTCGCCTGAGATTTTTGTACGGTTCTGATTGATCGTTTTGTACTGTTCCTGCCAAACATCGGCAATAACCTCTTTTAATGCCTCAGAGAAGTCTTTTTTGAAGGTAATCTGCTCCAAAAGTTCAGCAAACTCTCCCTCCAGTTTTTTCTTTGACAGAGATTTGATGGCGGTTTCACACTCTTTGAAATAACAACGATAGTATGGGTAATGGTTGCCCGCCTTGTTTCTGGAGTAGGATGCCGTGAGCGGACGGGCGCAATAACCACATCTTACGAAATGTCGGAGCGGAAAGTCTTCATCTCTACGCGCATAAGAGATCGCGTCTTCACGCGTTACACCGCGAAGAATGCTCTGACACAAAGCAAATGTGTCATCATCGACAATCGGTTCGTGTACCCCTCTTATTTCTTGATCAAATGCCTCCATCCAGCCTGCATAAAATCGATTGCGGATGATTTTTGAGATGAGTTGTGCAGACATCTTATTGCCCTCGCGCGTGCGGAAACCCCTCTTATTTACTTCATTACAAAGCTCGGTGAGCTGCGAAGCACCTTTTGCAAACTCCTCAAAAATCCATGCGATGTGTTTGGAGCGCTCACCGTCTGGAACGATAATCTTCTCCCCCGAATCGTTCTTTATGTTCTTGTAGCCAACAGGTGATCTCCATTGCCAGTAGCCCTTGGCAAACTTCGTCTGCATGCAGTCGGTAGTGCGTTGACCCTTCATCTGGTTGTCGAACTGGGCACTCGCCGCCATGAGGTTGCCGATATATTGACCAACTGGACTTTCATCCACGGCTTCTGTCACGGAGACCAGCTTTATTTTCAACTTCGCAAGAAGAACAAGAATGTTCGTGTAGTCGTTCATGTTGCGGGATAGTCGATCGATTCGATAAACGATCACCGATCCAATCCTTGCAGCATTTTTCATGCAGTATGCCAGCATGTCTTGGAGACCGTCGCGATTCGTTGTCTTCGCGGAAACACCATCGTCGTGAAAAATGCGATCAATGGTAATCCCAAGTTTCTCGGCGTGCTTTTTACACGCTCCCTCTTGTTGCTCAAGGCTAATACCATGCACCGCTTGTTCTTCGGTGGAAACACGGTAGTAGATGAGTCATTCGTTTTTTCCGTTCTCGCTAACCATAGGTTGTGTAGTCATAATGCGACGTTTAAGATTTTTTATCTAGGTCTATGATTTTTCGCTTCCATTTCTCCCAGCAAAGCCGAACCCACAAGTAGTGGGCATCCCGAAGTAAGCGAAGTTCGTCTTCGCTCAGACCATCGGCACGTCTGCCGAGAATCCGTTTGTACTGCGAGATAGAGATCACATGGCGCGGTTAAATCAAAAACCGCTCCTATCGTAGAGCGGCTCGTGATTCCCGTCTTCGGACATTTACTCCCCCTTGCTTTTCTTCTTCTTTGCTAATCGTCTCTTTCGCTCTCTACCCAGAATCTTTTTGATGTTTTCGGTGTTGAGAAATGCAAGATCAAAATATGGAGGAGGCCACGCGCCTTTATAGGCCTCTGTTCTGTATCCGTCAGATTTGATCACGCCATCACGGTAGGCCTCATGGACAAGTTTGTGCAGGTTCGCTTTTGAACGTTGACGCACTCGGGTTCCAAAAATATTCTGATCCTTTTTATCTCGAATCTCTAATATTTTTTGCCAAGCCGTGAAGTGCTTATGGATATTCTGGAGATCCTGAAGGGAGGCATGCGGCTTTATGATAAGCACGGCAGACTTTTCTAAGGAATGGATTATCGCACGTTTCTTGATATCAAAATGAGCATCTATTCCGAGCTTTCCTGGATAAAAACATTCCTGCTCATACTGACGCAACTCATCTATAGCTTGAATAATCTCTGCGCCATCCGCAACGGTGATACCGAACGATTCTGTGAGGTGAGGAAAGTTTGTGAAGTGCTCCACTTCATTTAATGCGACATACAGCGTCATCGGTGGCTCCAGCTCTTCGAGATAGTCACCAAATCCATACTCAGATATCACTTCATGATTGAAGGCCTGAAGAGCCATGAGAACTGAAGTTCCATCAGAGTTTCTTGCATTATAAACATCCATCACTGACGCAAAGCCCTTGGCGGGAATGCCATTGCGTTCTCTAAAATCGGCCATCCTTTTTGGAAAGTCGTAGTCTTCGGTGATACGCCGCCAAAGTTCCTCCACTGGATTTTTTCTTTTCTTTGCCATAGTAAAACCACGGATTTGATTCCCATTTTGTCATATTCTACACGATTATGCTATTCTTTTAGCTACAATCTGCCTAAACTCTGTTCTTCGAACAGGGCATGGCGAAAATACCCACGCTAATAAAGACGGTCTCGTGACCGACTCCATTAGCGTGGGTCTGTATTCGAAAGGATACAGGGCGATTCCGAAAGGTTTCGTCGTCGGTTCGCGGGACCTTTTGTGTTCCGCAAAAATCAAATCCCACGCTAATAATATGAAAAGATGCCCATTCTGCGCCGAAGAGGTGCAAGATCAGGCGGTGAAGTGTAAGCACTGCCAAAGTCAGTTAACGAGTTCGTCAGGTTCTGAGAAAAAGGGGGAGGAAAAAGTGACAGGTTCGTCAAAGCCAAGTGGCGGAGTCCTTGATCCGCTTCTTTCCGTTTTCAGCATGCCCGTGCTACGCGTCATGCTGTGGGGTATGTACTTCATGGTCTTTGTCAGTCTGCTCGCTTCAGCGCCATTTTTAGCCCTGCTATTCCTCTTGCCGCCTGTTTGGACTATTCGCACCACAAAGGATCGCGACAAGCCCGTACAACGCCTCAAGGCGTGGAAGAACCACAAGGTTCGTATCGCTTTCAGCGTGGTTTTTGTTTTATTTGCACTTATTGCATCTTCCGCCAATGCTGACAAGGAGAAGAAAGATCGCATGATTGCCGAGTATCCCGTACCCGTCATCGCGGTCATGAGTGCTACGGGCGATCAGGGAGACGCGACGACATATCTTCTTCAGCTCACTGTAACGGACGCGGATGCCGTGACGGTCAACAGTGCCTCCGTTGAATCAAATGGATCGGGAGTCTACGAGAAAGAGATTCTTCTTGCAGAACCTTCGACAACGCTTAATATCAAAGCATCCAACGAATACAAGAATGCTGCCACGAGCGTCGTGGTTACTCGCAACATGACCGAGGAGGAAGTTGCAGAGGAAGCCCGTAAAGAAGCTGAAGCAAAGGCAGAAGCCGCACGGAAGGAAGCCGAAGCTGCCGCGAAACGTGCACAGGAAGAGGCAGAGCAACGCGCATGGGAACAATCCAAAGCTGGCAAGATTTGCTCCCGTCATCCTGAATGGACGGAGGAAACCTGCAAGGATGTTGCTGACAACAAAATCTGGATCGGCATGGAATACGACATGCTTATAGAGCAACGTGGCAAACCAAGCTCGGCTAATCCGTCGAACTACGGTTATGGCACGCAATGGCAGTGGTGCTGGTCCTGGGACTACGATGTGAGCTGCTTCTACGACAACAACGATGACGGCATTATCGATTCCTATAACTAAAGCTATGGGTATCAAAGCATGTCCGTATTGTGCGGAAGAGATTCAGGAAGAGGCTGTCATCTGCAAGCACTGCAAATCAAGCCTCAAGGAGACCGATGCTCCCAAGGAAGCAGGGGTGACTACCGCCAAGAGCGACAAAGCCTTCGGTGCGGCAACGGGTTTCTTTGGAGGTTTGGGATGCGGCATTTGGCTCATCATCTTCGGGCTACTCATCAGCCTCACGGGCATTGGGGCGATCATTGGCATCCCGCTCGCTCTCGCGGGGCTGCTCATGCCCTTTATCGCTCCTGTGATGGGTTTGGCGCAGGTTTCGGGGCAATGCCCGCACTGCACCAAACATCTCGTCGCCTCGTCGATTAAAGGGGCTGTGACCTGCAAGTATTGCAAAAAGCGGGTTGTTATCGACAAGGGCAAGTTCGTACGGGTCGATTAGAGCAACAGCGCCTTCCATTCGCGTGGGAGGCGTTTTCGGTAAAACGACCGTTCAGAAACCTAATAACCTAATCGTGTGTCTGATTTTCCTGTACTTTGTATGGTGGTAAGCTATCCTCAACACGCTTGTTCAGTCATAAAAATCACGAATATGCAGGTCTTATTAAACGGTCGGTTCACCGATGAGGAACGGTCAGAGCTGGGAACGGTAATGCGGAAGATTGATTCGAATATTGATGTTCATGAAAGCATTACAAAGTCACAGGATTTGGTAGAGATCGTACGTGCGTCTTTGCAGGTAGATTCGCTTCCGCAGCTATTGGTCGACGGTGTTATTTTCGAAGCGATCAAAGAGTCTACCCTCGCACTATACCGATGGATCAAATCTAAAAAGCCAGATGCAGAACTCCATCTCAACATTCGCTGCACTATCGAGTCTAAGACGACCATTCTCGCTATTCCTGAAAAAGAGGAAGATATCTCTAAGTTTTTTGAAGGCGTTGACGATGAACTGAAAGAGTCTGGTGCGTCTCTTTTCACGTCAGAGAAATATCGAGTTATAAAAATGACAAGTGAAAAAATCACCATTGAGGATTTCAAACCTAACTCCTAACTATGGACGCTGAAAAGAACAATCAAAAGCGCCAGCTTTGCCTTGACCACACTGAGGAGCTGCTGAAGGGTGCTTTGATTTTGTTGGATGGTAAGCTCGACCATCTCTCTTTTCATCTCTCAACCCTCGCTCTTGAGGAGATCGGAAAGATCTCGCTCATCGCAACGCAGGCCATCGCTTCGGATGCTGGAAAATATCCAAACATAAACTTGGACACCGATGATCATGAAAAGAAGTTATTTTGGGCGATTTGGGGGCCATCATTCGGACGACAAAAGGTCACTCAAAAGCAGTTGGAGGAGCAGCAAGGACTGGCTAAAAACATTCACAAAAGACGTAAGGATTATTTGTATACAGATCCAAGTAATCCCGTTACGTGGAGACAAAAAATGGAAGAGGGCGAGGCACAGTCGCTCTATGATTTCGCCAACACAAGATACCAGCTTGAGATCGCAAATGGAGGAATGCGTACAGACATGACCGACAAAGAGTCCCAAACTCTCAAATGGTTTTTGGATGCGTGCGACGATCCAGAAAAGCGTAATCAAATCTTTGGGAATAAGTCTCAAGAAAAGCTCATAGAACTCGGAAGTGTTCACGATTGGATCGAGTGGCTTAAGGGCGTATACGACAAAAACGAAGAAGAAATGCTAGAGTTGGTAAAAGCCGAACTTGCAAGAAAGAAGCCTGCAACAAAAGAAGAGGCCGAAAAACAGAAATGGAGGGTTAAGATGAAGATCGTAACCCCATCGCATTCGATTCGAAATAGCAAGTGTTTTTTGGCTTTCAACGAGCATTCGGATTACATCAAACTATTCGCGGTCGACAAAAATACTCTGACGCTTCAGTTGTTCCTTTCAAAAAATGTTCCAGTGCACGCCGTATGGGATCAGGGGTGGATGATCTCAAGGATGTTTGTCACCGCCCTCAACATCGCGACACGTGGCTTATTTTGGTGGAACGTTCCCGTCGATACAGCAAGATACTATGAGGAAATCTGGGATATAGAAAATAATCACGGAGTGGCGGTTGAAATGAACCCGAAGCTTGAACTGAACTGGAAGGAAATGCGGTGGGTACTCCGTCCCGTTGACCTAACGGTTACTTCAGTCGTTTTTGCGTACCTCTCTCATCTGAAAACGCAAGATAACATGGAGGCGTTGAATCTATATGCCAGCGGGCTTAGCCTTTTGGCAAAGAATGATGTTCATCTTCGTCTTGAGATGAACTCCTTTGAGCAGTTCTATCTGTCACTGAAAACAGCTTTGGCCAAAAACGCACATTGGGATGGAAAGACGGATTTAGTAGCTGCAGTGTTTGCCCAGATCAAATGGCTTTATAAGGGCGATATGGAGAGTCTAAAAGAAGTCTTTGGATTGGCTGCTGAGATCGAATCAGCGCATCAATCGAGCAAGCCCATAACTCTCAGTGAGGTCATGATCATGAAGTCTTTTTGCGACATCTATTTCTTAAAACTTGCAAAGGCTTATATTGAGATACGTGAAGGAAAAGAGTTTCGATTCGTCGCTGGAGAAGAAGACGATCAGACAGAGGATACCCCTTCCTCTACATAGAGTTTTTTATGATAGCAATCGGCTCCAAACTCATTCCACAGCGTGATCTGCTTTTTCGGGCGTGGTCTGGAAATCCTCTTGCGCACACCTTTGGTGGCAAAGCTGTTATCGACTTCGAAGTTCGTCCAATGTTCGCGGAACTTGCCATAGCCGAAACATTGAAAAAAGAAGGCTACTCGACGCGCTGGGCGGAAACGTATGGGCGTGGCAATAAGCTCCCCCTATTCCTCACTGAATGGCTGGATCGACCGTACGGGGAACAGAAGGACGTACCAATCACCGAACAATGGATTCTGGACATCCTTGCGGGCATCGCAAGCCTCAACAACGGCTCGTACGCGGGCTGCTGGGACGTTTTGGCATGGAAGGGCGACAAACTCCTGTTCGTGGAGTCAAAACGCAACAAGCGCGATTCAGTGCGAGATTCGCAGGTCGCGTGGCTGGATGCTGGATTGAAATACGGGCTTACTCCCGAGAACTTTCTTGTAGTGCAGTGGGATTTTGAATAATGGATTTTCTATGAACAGCTTAAAAATCGTGAAAGGAGCAGTGAGTGGTGCCATAGACGCAGCGCTCTCAACCAATCCCGTTATCGCCATTGCATGGGGAGCGATTAAAGGTGGCGTGAGCGAGATGCGCGAAAAACGTGGCATCGAACTCGTTGCTTTTATTGAGCAGCATTGCACAATACAGCAGTTTGCTGATCCTAACTTTGTGGATGGCATTGGGCTTACTTTTGAGGCGTTCATCCGCGAACGGAACGAGAAAAAACGAGAGATAATCAAACAGGTTTTTCTTGGATTTTCGTCTGCAGAAGACAGGGAATCCTTTGAGCTGGAACGTTTCTACGAAACATCGAAACTCATCTCTGTCGATCAGCTTAAGGCGTTTTCTTTGTTCAAGGAACAGAAAAGTATTGAACTGGTGAGTGAAGGGCGTGGAAAACCAGTGTCACACGAACTCGTTGAAGATTTACGATCTCTTGCGTCCTTGGGATTGGTGACAATCGACTTGCAAATAGAGGTGGAGTCAGAAGAGGAGGTGGAAGGTGATAGAGACGGCGGGTATGGTTCAACAGGCAGGTTAGTTCCCAAGATGTGGAAAGGAGAATATGCTGACATTACTGCCTTCGGCACTTCATTTTTGAGCTACTTAAGGAAAACCGTATAATGCCAACATTATGAAATCTCACTATTTTGCCGTGATTGTTGTCGTAACCTTCTTATTGACTGGAGCAGGATGTATGAAGAATACGCCGTCTCTAGAGGATCGATTGACTACTTATGAGGCGGAACGAAAAGTTTGCGTACAAGAAAGACGAGACTCGTTTGATCTTTCCTATAAGGGTCAGTCCGCAGAATGGGACGAGTATGAGCAGCAAAAAGCGGAATATGCCTGTTCTACGGTTGATCTGGCTAAAAAATACTACGCGGAAGACCCAGAAGGGATCGTCGAGCTTTGCGTCCGCACAGAACAGATCGGAAACTATACATATGAAAAGGGATTGGGAGGAGCATTCACAAAGAGTGAACTGGATCAACTCCATCAGGCAGGTACGTTCGCTGATGTAACTATGGATGAACGTGGCATGGTAACCATTGGAGATGATACGTTGGAAAACTGGCGAGGACTGTGCCGAGATGTGATTGAAAATGTTGTTAGCCCCTAAAATCCGTAATCCACTCATTTTGCCCGATTTTGTCTGGTTCCTTGATGCTGTATCTCTCTATACTACGTCATGTGTTCCACTCCATGATGGGGAGAAGGATAAACGCGCTCTTTAGCCTGAAAAAGCCTCGTTTTTCGCAATCCCGCTTGCACTAAGCACTGTCGACCACCGTTTCAGGTCTGAAATGATAGTGTTCCAATGCTCAGTGCAGTAGCTCACCAGGCCGTCGAACAGCCTTTAAAGCCGTTCAACAGAACCAAACAAAACCTCCAGTAAAAACTGGAGGTTTTGTTTTGGGGAGGATCATAAGCTAAGGCTACCTCTTCGAAACGCAGAAGAGTCGCAAGCTCAAAACAGAGTACTTTTTTTGACTTTATGCATATTTTGTTGTAAAATGGTATGTTGCCGGTAGGTATCGGCAACTCTTTTTCACAAGGGGTGATGCGTGGTTCTTTCTCCGAAGCGTCAACCAACGCATGACGTGCCGGATCTAGAGGTCCCGCGTCAGTCTCATCGTATTCTTGGATTCGATGGCCTCCGGGCATTCGCTGTCCTCATGGTTCTCACGTACCATTTCCTGCAGGGAGCTAATCTGCCCTATACGTCAGGTGGATTGCTGCAGGCGGTTCTTAACGTGATCTACAAAGGTGGGCTTGGCGTGGATCTGTTCTTCGTCCTTTCCGGTTTCCTCATGACGGGGATTCTGCGAAAAGAAAAGGCCAACGCCAAAGAGTTCAAAAGGTACTGGTGGCGATTTGCAACGCGCCGTGCGTTCCGCATCCTGCCCATCTACTACCTTCTCGTTGTGGTGGCATTTTCCCTCACGCTGGACAGCGAAGAAGCGCTGGCCGTTCCGTGGTGGGCGTTTGTAATCCATCCGTTACCGTTGCAGAACTGGCTGCTCGGGTTCGGATACCACACCTCGGAGGTCCTGAGCGTGACGTGGTCGCTGGCCGTTGAAGAGCACTTCTACCTCTTCTGGCCATTCGCCGTCTGGTTCCTCCGACGAGAGGGGCTGAAGCGTTTGACCGTGTGGCTTATTTGCCTAGCTTGCGTTATTCGGCCGCTCATCTACGTGGCGTACGGCTATAGCGCGGTGTACCAGCTAACGGTGACGCGGATGGATGCACTCCTCATGGGTGCGCTTGCGTATCTGCTCTACTCCGAGCGACACGTACTGTCCCGAGTATGGGCGCAACGACTGGCGTTCCCGTTGCTCCTCGCACTTGCGCTGCTCGTTAGCAGTGGCTATGCAAATCCCGAAACCTTCCCCTACGCGATCGCGGGGTATCCGTTCGTGGCGCTCACGTTCGGGGTCCTGGTTACGGCAGTGCGTGAGCTGCAAACTCATCGGTTTGTACGCGCCCTTGAATGGAAACCGCTGTCCGTTCTCGGAGACCAATACTCGTATGGGCTGTACGTCTGGCATCTCCTTGCCCTCGCCCTCGCGTATACAATCCTAGATGCGATTGAGCTTTCGCCGCATAACTCCCTCATGGGGTTCGCCGCCTTAACCCTCAGCTTCCTCAGCATCCTCGGAGTCATCGTCTTCTGGAGCAGAAGATATGAGCGGTGGTGGCTGTTCGTCAGGGACCGCCTGACGCGCGAGTGAAGCAGCTGGCCGTGCCCCTCCCTGGGCCGGCCTTCTTTTTTACAGAAATGGCATGATCCGCTATCCTTTCCGTGCATCGCAACCCATGGAGGACCCTGATGCTCGTCGTGCTCACCTTCCTCGTCTTTCCCCTCGCCTGTTCTTCCCCTCGTAGCCCCTCCGGCTTCACCCCTCCTGACTCAAGCGACGACCAGGCCGACTGCGAAGGCATCACCGTGTTCGTTCCTTTGAACGGCAAGTGTGAAGCCTGCTGTCAGTTCAGCGATAGAAAAGAATGTGAAGTGGAATACGGGATCTCCTGCCCTCCGCAGTGTATTGATCCTGTAGACCTCGACGTGACCTGTCCTCTCCCCTAGCCTCGCATGGCTAGGTGTTCAAGCGTTCTTAGCCGCCCCCTCCTCTGAGTGTGGGCGGCTTCGCGTTTGCAGGGAGAAACGAAAGGGTTAAGATATGAACACCTAGGGCTTGCCTGTCAATCGTAAAGATGACAATATAGATCTTGTCATTTCAAACAATATCTCTCTATGTGTGGCATTATAGGCTTTGTTGGGAACGATTCTAGTGTCAACTATTTACTTGACGGCTTGTCCATCCTTGAAAACAGAGGGTATGACTCGGCCGGCATTGCCACTATTTCTCCTCAGAAAAATCTGGTGGTCACCAAATTTGCCAGTAAGGGCACAGCGGACGCTATAGCCCAGCTCAGACAGCACTCTTCCGCCCACGCCGGACACACTATTGGGATAGGCCACACCCGCTGGGCTACCCACGGAGGCAAAACAGACAATAATGCCCACCCACACACGGACAGTAAGAATCGCGTGGCCGTGGTGCACAACGGGGTTATAGAAAACTATTCTGAACTCAAGAAAAAACTGGTTGATCACGGAGTGGCTTTCCGCTCAGACACGGATACGGAAGTCATAGCCCAGCTCATAGGAAAATATTTAGACGACGGCCAGGGAATTGTGGATGCCGTAAAATCTACGCTCAAACGTTTAGAAGGAACGTGGGGACTGGGCATTCTCTCTCCCCTTCTCCCGGAAACCATCATCGTGGCCAGAAACGGCAGCCCGATTGTCATTGGCATTGCTGACGGCAAAGCGTTCATAGCTTCTGAGCCAGCCGCCTTCTCCATGGCCACACGAGATTTCATATCGCTCCAGAATGGCGAAATGGCGCTGGTGCGCGCAGACGGCAGCGGATTAGATTTAAGCCGCGTAGAAAAAGCGGAAGAAGATGCGGTGGCGGCGAGCCCTGATCCGTATCCACACTGGACCATTAAAGAAATTTTAGAACAACCTGATGCCGTCAGCAGAACACTGAACCACGGCGCTCGTTTAAAGGGCGAAGCCGGAGCTAAGCTCGGCGGACTTGAGACTCGAGAGGAAGAACTGATGAGCATTCATCATCTGGTGATTGCGGCGTGTGGCACGTCATATCACGCCGGTCTTTACGGAGCGCTAGCCATGCGCGCCATGCACTCTTTTGAAACGGTGCAAGTAGTGGATGCTTCTGAACTGACCGCTCATCACTTCCCGCAAAAGGGCGGCGGACTTTTGGTTATTTCACAGTCTGGTGAAACCAAAGACGTGCATCGCGCTATCACCCTGGCCGAAAATCTGGGCATCCCTACATTCTCTGTGGTGAATGCCGTAGGATCACTCATTGCGCGCTCCACAAAATGTGGTGTGTATCTGAATGCCGGACGCGAGCATGCGGTAGCTTCCACGAAAGCTTTTGTGACCCAAGTTACTGCTCTCGAACTCATCGCCACTTGGTTCTCTGAACGCCGCGGTGAAGAAGTGGCTCGCCGCAGATCGCTCATTGAAGATTTACGCCGTTTGCCTACCAATCTCAGACTCGCTTTTGATACGCGGGAAACATGCAAGGAAATTGCGGCCACGCTCGTAGACGCAGAGCACATGTTCGTACTTGGCAAAGGTTCAGCCGAACCTATTGCAAGAGAAGGTGCTTTGAAAATTAAAGAGATCACGTACCTGCACGCAGAAGGTTATCCGGGCGGAGCACTGAAGCACGGACCGTTTGCACTGATCACGGAAGGCACGCCCGTCATTCTCATTGTCCTCAATGACCGCCATGCTCAGCTCATGCGTACCGCCGCAGAAGAGGTTAAAGCTCGCGGCGCGCGCACCATCATCATCACGGATAATGCAAAACTAGCGGAAGGCGTAGCGCATGACACCATCCTCATCCCCCCAGACGGCGTCCTGACCGGACTGACCGCCACCATTCCGCTCCAATTTATTGCATACGAACTAGCAGTCCTCAAAGGCATAAATCCAGATAAGCCGAGAAATCTTGCTAAAGCGGTAACTGTAGATTGATGTATTCATACTTTCTTTTCCCAAAAAGAAAGTATGCAAAGAAAGTGGCCGCCCTGTGCTCCGTGCGCCGGGCATGGCTCACGTCGTCGTTCGGGCATTTTTGGAGTCGGCCAGTTGTACTTGAAGATTTGTCTTTGTGGAGTGGCCGTCTGCAAAAATGCTATTCCTCACTTCCGCCGGAGCCAAAGCCCGTCGTACTCGCAGTGGGCGGTTACTCCATCCTGAAAAGAAAGTACGAACACCCTAAACGAAAAAGACGACGTCTGCATTTTCCACCGGCACGGGGAGAACACAAGACGCCATCTTTCGGGAGAAGTTGCTGGAGCTACGGGGACTCAATGCAGGAGTTGGTGGGGCGCCCCTCCAACCGAACACCAGGGGCCCAGAGCGGTCAACCAGGAGTGGTTTCGTTCTGGCACGTTCCTGTAGCGAATACCTGTAAGTCCAGCAACGGACGGTATCAGACGCACGAGGGCGTCTGAAGAAATCGTTGAACCTCAATAGCTCCTTTTGGCCGTCCGGTTTACCGGGGTGGACTTCCGATCACCCACGCCACCCAGCGCGGGTGGGACAACTGGCGCAGACGCGGCGAGAATCCCTCGTGTGGTAGGTTGGCACCCGTTGTCGTACTGGAAGGTCACGACAGTATTTTAGACGAGGAGAAATCGCGATCACGCCTCACGCCAGCTGACCAGTCAGACTGACAAAACGATCCGTCGAGGTTCAACGACAGGGGGAAAATCCTACCATTTCCACCAAAAAAAGCAAATCACAGGCCCAAAGCAAAAGGGCGATGTCCACACACGTATGTGTGAGACATCGCCCTCGGTTGGCCCTCCCGCCAGATGATATGCCGCTCGACCGAACGTATCCTTGAAAACAGGGAGGCCGCTTAGCCCTTATCCCTACGCTGGATGCCGTGTCAGTCGAGCGAACAGACCATCTTACCCCAATATCAAATATTTATCAAGTGGCGAGCCACTTGCCGTCCTGACGGACCAATATTTGCGGGGCTTTTAGCGGTTCGGCCATAACATCCTTAACCACCTTTTCCATCCGCATGGATTGGGAACCTTTTACAAAAACTACGTCCCCTTTTTGAATGATTTTGTCTAAATATCGGCCAGCTTCTACGGAATTATTAAACCGCTCCACCCTATCTTTGCTCATACCGGCTGCTACAGCCTCATCTGCTGCCAGACCCATATTTGGCCCTACTGCCAGGAAGAGATCCGCTGCGCGCGCTACGTGCGCTCCCACGGCCCGGTGCTCAGATTCCGTCAGGGTTCCAAGTTCTGCCATATCTCCCAAAACGGCAATGCGTCTGTCCCGCTCTTCGCCTGGGGTGAAACGCAGAAGCGCATCCAAACCAGCCGTAACTGCGGCCGGAGCGGCGTTATACGTGTCGTCGATGATCAAAGCTCCCTTAATTCCTGGGATAGGATTGAGGCGGCCGGCAACTGGCCGAAGCTTCTCAGACAAAGCGCGAGCAGCGTCAGACAGCGGCACGCCAAAGTGTACGGCCACAGAAAGAGCTGCCAGAGCGGCGGTAAGCGCTGAAGCCGAAAGGCAGTTGATGAGTTCAAGGGCGATAGTCTCCCCGTTCACGGACACGTCCGCTTTAAGGACAGCGAAAACCTCTCCAGGATCAAAACTCTCTTCCGGTACAGTTTCAATGCGAACGTTGGCTGCCTTGGCGTCACCTGACTCAATACCGTACATCATCACTGATACAGAACCGTAACGTCCTCTCATGAGGCGGACCGTTTCATCATTGTCATTTAAAAATATTGCGCCATCTGCTTTTACAAAATCTCCAAGCGATGCCTTCTCTTCAATGAGCGCCTGCATGGAAGGATACTGGGAAAGATGAATGGGCGAAACTGCCGTAATAACCGCTACGTCTGGCTGCGCAATCTGAGCAAGGTACCTAATGTCACCAGGAGCGTCTGCGCCGTATTCTAAAACCAAATATTCCGGCATGTCCTTCTTGGTGTATGCACGCTTCAAAAGCTTCAACCATTCCCAAGCATTCTTGCCCGGGCTCTTCTCCCCCAAAATAGCGAGTGGCAAACCAAACTCGTTATTGTAATTCTTCATGGGCGTGCGCACGCGATATTTTGCTTCAAGCGCAATAGCAATAGCCTGGCGCGTAGAAGTTTTACCCACGGAGCCCGTGATAGCCACTACTTTTGGATGAAATTTTCTCAAATTCTTTCGAGCCGCATTTCCTAGGAGGCTCATGACAAGTTTTTTCATATTGGCTCTATTCTACTCCCCCGAACGGTCAGGAGCAACGCCGTAATACTCAAGCAGGAATTTGGCAATTTTCCCAAAAACTGGAGCAGCGGTGGACTCTGCGTAAATCACGTCCTTTGGATTAGAAATCTCCACAATCATGGCAAACCGGGGATCATGGACTGGGCCGTAGCCGGCAAACGAACCGTTAAAGTTTGTTTCAGAATAGATGCCGTGCTCGGCCACCTGCGCCGTACCGGTTTTTCCGGCTATGTAATATCCGGGCACCGCAGCCTTTTTACCGTGACCGTATTCCACAACGGAGATGAGCATGGCGCCAATAGTTGTGGCGGTCTCCGGTGAAATAATTTGTCGCACGGCTTCCGGCTCTTTTTTTTCTACCGTACCATCAGAATAGCGAAGCTCGTCCACGATATGCGGCTTCATGTACGTTCCTTTGTTGGCGAGTGCCGCATACGCTGCAGCGATCTGGAGCGGTGTGGTGGTAATACCTTGACCAAAAGCAGCCGTAGCCGCATACACCTCCGCCTGTTCATTTAAAGATGCCGTGGTTCCCGGAACTTCCGTCTTCAGCTCAATTCCGGTCAAAGCCCCAAAACCAAACCGCGCCAAATACTCCTTCAACGTATCATGGCCCATCCGGCGCATAACCCAGACCATGCCGGTGTTAATGGAGTCCTCCAGTACCTGAATCATGTTGGCCGTACCGTAAACCTTATCTGCCGAATTTTTAATGGTGAAGTCATCTATGGTGACGGATCCCGTATCCACAAACGTAGAGTTTGGCGTCACCGCCTTCACATCAATAGCGGCCGCCATAACAAGCGGCTTCATGATAGAGCCAGGTTCATACGGATCAAAAATGGCTGGATTATTGTAGGTAGAAAAATCCTCTACTTCTCCGTACTTCTTCGGATCAAAATCTGGTGCGCCGCACATGGCAATAATATTTCCGGTGGATGGCTCAATAATCACCAAAGACCCACCGTCCGCGCGGAATTGCTCAATACCTTTTTTCAGCATGCCGCAAGCCGTCACCTGTACTGTCCGATCGATGGTCAAAAGCACATCTCCCCCATCTACTGCCGGAACAAATTTCCTCTGACCTACACCTATCCAGGCTCCCGTCAGGTCTGTCTGCGAATAGAGTTCCCCCGGCGTACCGGATAGGAAATCGTTATAAAAACCCTCAATCCCGTAAAAACCTTTTGTTTTCCCGGCGTCATCCTGGCCTAAAAATCCAATCACATGTCCACCAAAAGACAGTTCAGGATATGACCGTGCGTCCTCAAGAACGTAATCTATGGATGCGTCGCCTAAAGCATTAATGAGCTCCAGCTGTTCTTCTGTAGCATTCCGGGTAATAGGTTCGTACGGATCTTCTTTTTTACTCAGACGCACCACGAGTCCCTCCACAGCGTTCGGCTTCTCCTTTAGTGAGGCGTCAAAAAGCGCCGGAACAAGGTCATCCGTTTCCGGGAGTACCACTTCCCGTTCTTTCAAAATGTTCTTTTCAAGTTCAAGCGCCTGCGTGAGCTGCCCGCCGGTTTTCAATTGCTCCACGAGCGCTAACTCATCATATTCATCTGTACCTTCAAAATTCAAGATACGAGAAAGCGCCTTACCGAGCTTTACCGGATCAGTCACCTTTCGCGGATCAGCATAAATAAAAGCGCCCTGGGTGACGCTCGCCACAGGATACTCTGTAGGGTCATTGTAATCTTTTACCAAGATCTTCCCTCTTCTCGGCACCAGCTCTTCATAAAGCGAATGCCGCTCTTCTGCCAGGTGCGAATAGAGGCCAGCGGAAAGCACCTGGAGGTAAAAAAGCCTGAACCCAATGACCAAAGCAAACAGCACGAAGAACACGCGAATGATGACGAGGCGCTTGTCCGTTCGCGGGGCCACAGCGCTTATGCTCCCTGTAAATCTTCCTCAGTCAATTTCTTGCCGTAGGCCGCAGACATCTCTCCGGTAGACTGCTCCTCCATGAGACGAATAATCTCTCCGCTGCCGGTTTCATATTCTTTGAAGGAGACCACCTTTCCACCGTCTTCCGCAGACATAGTGGCCGTACCCTCATAGGAAAACTCATAATCCTGTCCGCCGTAGACCACAATTTCATCTTCCGGCTCTATCTCCTCATCTACATCTTCAAAAAGAATGATCTCCTCCCCTGCCGGGTCAAGAGATAGCCAAAGCCCGTCCCGACTGTGGACCCAATACACGGTTTCTCCGGTCTCAAGCAAAATAGGTTCTACGCCACGGGGATGAAAAGTCTTATCCCGTACCACCACAGACTGGTCATTTTCTAAATGCTCAAGAGCTTCGTTGATTTTCATATATTTTTACTAACCCGAAGGGGCCAAAAGATGTTACAGGTCAGGTCCTGATTATACAGAGGCTCAAAGACGAAAAGAGACGAGGCTGTTGATACCTCGTCTCCCCCCTTATGTCAATCACTTTTCGCGCCGTTGTACGGGCGACACGCGCGTAGCCCCTACTGGCAAACGGCGCACTCTTCTGTAGTCACATCACGTTTCTCGGATTGGATAGCAATAGAGTCTGCCTGAATAGGCGCGGCTGAACGAACGTAGTACAGGCTCTTCACGCCGCTCTTCCAAGCGAGCATATGCACCTCATGGAGATACTTTCCGCTAATAGGCGTTTCAAAGAAGAGGTTCAGAGACTGGGCCTGGTCAATATACTTCTGACGGGCCGCAGCCTGCTCCACAATTTCTCGCATGTTCATTTCATAGGCCGTACGGAAGATAGCTTTTTCTTCCGGCGTCATGAAGTCCAGGTTCATCACGCTGCCCTTGTCTGCCACCACGGTCTTCCAGACCTCTGCATTATTCTTCCCCTTGGTCTCCAAGAACTGTTCAAGATACTTGTTCTTTACGAGGAAGCTGCCAGAGAGCGTCTTCTGTAAGAATGCGTTACCGGCAATAGGCTCAATGCACGGGCTAGCCTCACCGCAGAGGAAGGCCGTGGAAGCCGTAGGCTGAATGGAGGTCACGTAACTGTTGCGGCGGGTTCCCCCATCAAGCGGCAAACCGCGTTCTGCGGCCAGCTTTTCTGAGGCAGCGTGGGCGTGCTTGTTCAGGTTAGAGAAAATCTCCGTATTGATGCTGCGAGCCATGACGCTTTCAAACGGCACGCCGCGGCGCATGAGATAGCTGTGGTAGCCCATGACGCCAAGACCTACGGAACGCTCATGACGTACAGAGTTCACGGCCTTCTTAAACTCCACCGGATCTGCCATTTCACAGAACGTTTCCAGGTTGTTATCAAGTGCTTTCACGCAGGCGTAGGCAATCTCCTCAAAATGATCCTTCCATTCATCGTACTTCTCCAAGTTCAAGCTCCCCAGACAGCAGACGGCGGTACGGGTTTCATCTGTAGGCAAAACAATTTCCGTGCAGAGGTTGCTCTGACGAACGAGCAAACCTTTTTCTACGTGGTGCGCCGGACGAGCAGCATTCACGGTATCAATAAACAAGATGTACGGTTCTCCGGTTTCTGCACGCATGGAGAGAATCTTGCGCCACATAGTCATGGCATCAATCTCTTTAGCTACCGTGCCGTAATGTGGATCAACCAATTTATACGTAGTTCCGGCTTCTACCGCGCGCATGAACTCATCCGTAACCACAATGCCGTTGTTGATGTTCAGGCACCGGCGGTCCTGATCTCCCCCTGGCTTGCGCATTTCCAAAAAGTCTTCAATATCCGGGTGATCAATGCGGAGATACGCTGCGGCGGCACCGCGACGCATGCTGTTCCTTGAAATAGCAATGGTTTCCGAATCCATGATCTTCAAGAACGGGATAACACCGGAAGAACGGAGGCCGGAAGCCTTTAGTGGCGCGTTCTGACCGCGGAGCTGTGACCAATCCGTGCCAATACCCCCGCCGTATTTGGAAAGGAATGCGTTCTCACGGAAAACATCAAAGATTCCTTCAAGCGTGTCTGGAACGGTGTTCAAGAAACAGGAAATAGGCAAACCCTTCTTGCTCCCAATGTTCATGAGCGTAGGGGTAGCCGCAATAAACCAGCCCTTGCTCAAAATGTCATAGAGCTGCTGGGCGTGCTCCCGGTCCCCACGGGCCATACCCGTGGCCACGCGCGCATAAAACATCTGTGGGTTCTCCACAATCTTGTCATCAGCGCTCCTGAGGAAATACCGATCACGCAGCACTTCAAGTCCAAAGTATGTGGTGCTCGCATTGCGGGACTGGTCAATCTGAATGCCATCTTGAATAGAACGGTCAGCAGTGTAATGCGGGCTATCAGCGCTATGAAGATCTTTGGTTTGATCCATGATCTCCGAGAGAAGCAAGTCCCGGGCGGCACCAAGATCATTACTTGAAAGCGCATCAATGACCGAGTTATATGGCATATAAATTTAGGGGGTAGAGGGGGTAGGAAGGGGTAAAGGGGGTTATTTAGGTCCAATCTTCGAGAACGGCGCCTTTTGAATACTCAGTCGCTCGATTTTCGAAAAAGTTTGTATGCTCTTTGGCGTTGATCATGGTGTCTAACCATTCAAGCGGGTTACTGACGTTATAGGTGGCATCAAGTCCCAGGTCATTCAGTCTTCTGTCTGCAATGTAGCGAATGTATTGCTTCACCTGATCTGGCGTCAGTCCAGGGACTGGTCCAAGGCTGAAGCACGTATCAATAAATGCGTCTTCCAGCCGCACCATATCATCACACGCGGCGTAAAGCGTTCTCTTGAAAGCATCTGTCCAAAGGTATTTATTCTCTGCAATCAAGTCTCTGAAGAGGTGGCAAACGCCTTTGGAGTGGAGGCTTTCATCACGGATACTCCAGGTAACCACCTGTCCCACGCCCTTCATCTTGCCCATGCGCGGATAATTCATGAGGATGGCAAAGGAGGAGAAAAGGCTCACTCCCTCCATGAATCCGCCAAAGACGGCGAGGTTCAAGGCGAGATCCTCTACATTGTGGACGTCGAATTTCTGGATGTAATCGTACTTAGCCCGCATGGAGGCGATATCCAGGAAAACGGAGTATTCCTTTTCCGGCAGGCCGAGCGAATCATTCAGGTACGAGTAGGCCCAGACGTGGACGCTCTCCATAGCTGCAAAAGCGGAAAGCATCATCTTGATCTCCGGTTTAGGAAATGCCGGAATCAATTTTTGGTTGTAATTATTATTCACCTCTATATCTCCCTGCGTGAAAAAGCGGAGAATCTGGATGATGAGGTTTGATTCCTCCGGTGACAGGCGGAACCTATAGTCCGCAATGTCACTTTCCATGGGCACCTCCGTGGGCAGCCAGTGCGCCTGATTTTGTTTTTGGAAATATTCGTAGTACTGCGGATATTCAAAAGGCCTATAAAACTTCCGAGGCGTGAGAAGCGTAGATATCTTCCCGGTCTCTTTGGTAACAAACGTTTGTAGGCTTGTCTGATACATAGACTCGGAAAAACGGTCTGAGATAAAGAAAAGGTCCTGAAGGAGGACCATTTTTCAATGATTTCCCCCATCGACGAGCTACACAACATGTTGTGGAGCGCCATAGCAGTATACCACTACCGCTAGTGTTGGGAAATCTTTTGTGGATAAGGATATATCGTGGCGAATGTCCGCCAAAACTCCCGCGTTGCGTCGCAAAAGAAGGCCGGTAACCCTCCTCCCTAAGCACCTAATGACAAAGCAGAGCGCTTGGCGCACTGTCAGGCACGTAAACAACGAGACCTAGATTATCGCTCGGATAACCTACCGAACTTGAAAGAGCTGACGGATCAAAGGAAATATCATCTGTGGATACGCCAATCGTGTAATCACTGAAGAAAGCGTCACTGATATCGTCAATATTCCTGTTCCAATTCTCTCCGTACAGTAAAACGGCGTCGGCTTCTGTGGGAATAGGATGAAGCACGCCTTCTGCGCCCACGGCGTAAACAGTGCGAGATGTCAGGAACTTCACCATCTTGAATCCTGGCCTATAGGTAATACTCTCCCCCAACCCCATCTTGGCCATCACAGAAGGAGCAATGATGCGTACCAGAGAAAAATCACAGAACCACGTAAAATAGACTTTGCTGTTTACAAAGGCGTGACGATAACCATCCGCGCCTACGTAGTAGACCGCAGAATCAAACTGGGTGGCCGGGTTTCTATCATCAGCAAGCTTCACCAAGCTATGTACCGAAACCGGAAGCGCATCCACACGCCTAGCGCGCTCCGCTAGGATTTCTCCCAGACTGTCTCCAGGCTCCTGCACAACAGGCAGCGCTTCAGCGGGGATAAGAACACCTGAGCTTACTGAGGCAAAACCTGGTGAAGAACCCCGTGGAGAACTAGGCGCTACTTCAAACGTCATGGTCTTGCCGGCGTCTGCCTCCACTACCGTATACGTAATGCCGGTTGCGTCTTGAATGCCCGTCCCATCCCGCAGCCAACGGAAACCCGAATCACCCTCTATATCCCCATTCGCATCAAAGTAGGTATAGCTCCCCGTGAGTACCTGACCAACCTCAGCGATTCCCGTGATAGCAACATCAAGCGCTTGCGGCAAGGCGTTTTCCGCACCACCACCGTTCAAAAAATATGTGACAAAGGCCTCCGTCTGGCTACCAATCCCGCTTTCAACGGGAGAGCCAGCCAATGTAGAAATAAATATTTCCCGTCCTGTCTGGGCTGCTGAAGTCACCGTGGCCGTATACGTTCCATCACCGTTATCAGTTACCGCGCTCACAACACCTGCGCCTCCCGAGCCGCCGGAGCTCAGAATAGTTACGGTATCTCCACCAAAACCAGCCAAACTACCGTCCGCGTTTTTGGCGATCACCGTGAGTATTTGGATGCTCGTCCCATTGGCCATGATCCTTGAGCTTACAGGAGTAAGAGTAGACTCTGCTGGGTCAAGCGTGCCCACATAGGTGAGGACAACATCATTCCCCGTACCTGCGGCGTAATTAATCCTAAACTGCTTACCGTCAAGCATGAGAAGTTCGCCCTCTCCTAAACCAGAAAATGTTCCCGTGATCCCGTCCGAACCGTCATTATTGATAATGGTAAACGTATTCGTCACCGCTGGAGTAAATCCCACGGTGCCAGACAGCGCGGCGCCGGTAATATTCACCGTACCCGTCACATTCAACTGGTCATACGTAGTGCCAACGGTCGTACCGTCTAACTGGACAAAAAACGTTGTAGGCCCAGCGCTCCAGTCCACTGAACCGCTATTCAAGATGCCGGGACTGCTACCCGGCGCTACAGTTCCACCAAAAGAACTGGCAATGATATCTCCCGCCGTACCCACACCGCTTAATACCCCTCCGTTTAAAGAAATATCGCTATCTGTGACCGTGCCGTCCACCACTAAATTTCCACTCGTAATAGTAGTGGCTCCAGTAGTAACCACCGTTCCATTCATAAAGAGCGCTGAGGTACTGCTGTCTTGAATAACACCGATTACATTAACGCCAATACCATCGTCTAAATTCGTTTGGCCGGCTCCGTTACCAGAGTTTGTAATAGATCCCACGTTGTTGATAGAGGTTGTAGAAATCGTAATACCTCCGGAAATAGCGCTGTTATTGCGTAAGATAATGTTTCCTGTCCCTGTGGCGCCGCCGGAGATAGTTAAAATCGCACTACCGCTCGGGTTACTGTTTATTATTGTTGTACCAGAGCCGTTTGCCGTGAGTGCACCACTCACCGTTAGCGCTGACGTAGCACTATTCTCCGTGATACCGGTCACATTAGAACCAATACCAACTGAAAGAGTTTCCGCTCCGCTTCCCGTGCCCGAGTTCGTAACAACTCCCACGTTATTAATGGCAGTGGTTGAAAAAGTGACGCCATTAGCAATTGAACTGTTGTTATTAATGGCCAGATTGCCAGTACCGGTCACTCCGCTTGAAATAGTAAATAATTTAGAGCCGCTAGCATTAGCATTCGTAAGCGTAGTGCCGGCACTATTAACGGTAATGGCCGTGGTGCCGATGGTTAAGGCGGAAGTAGCGCTGTTCTCCGTGATACCCGTCACGTTAGAACCAATCCCGCTAGAAATAGTGGTCGTCCCAGAACCGGCCCCAATATTAGTCACCGTACCAGCATTATTAACGGCCGCGGTTGAAAAAGTGATCGTCCCTGTGGTGGCGTTTTCGTTAATTGTTAAATTATTCGTACCGGTCACCCCGCCAGAGAACGTAGTTGAGATGGCCGTACCGGTGTTACCAATAGTTAACGTGCCCGTAGTACCAGTAGCGAGCACAATCGACTGAGGAAAGGTGACGCCTGTTTTATTTATGAGAATCGTAGCATTGGCACTTCCGCTTGTATCGCCAAGAGTAATAACACTTGCAGATGTACCAAAAACGTTCGACGTAGCCACATTAGCCAGAACCGTACCGGACTTAACCGTTACGCCACTTGTAAAACTACTGCTACCACCCAAGGTTAACTGCGAAGTAGCACTATTCTGAATCACGCCAGTCACATTTGTAGAGATAGTATCAATAGCCACAGCACCAGTCCCAGAACCAGAATTTGTAATAGTGCCGATATTATTGTGTGAAGCGGTTGAAATTATGCCATTAACTATGGAACTATTATTATTAAGTATTAGGTTGCCGGTGCCTGTAACGGCTCCATGCGTAAAGACGGCACTACCGCTAGAATTATTATTAGAAAGTGTTGTGCCAGAACTATTAACTACTAAGGCGCCAATAGTTAAGGCAGAAGTTCCGCTATTCTCAGTTACCGCGGTGACATTCAGGCCAATGCTTGCGGTAATAGTAACGGCCCCAGATCCAGTACCAGAATTTGTAATAGTACCGGTATTATTTACAGACGTGGTGATAAGGGTGATACCAGCGGAAAGACTACTATTATTATTCAGAATCAAGTTACCCATGCCGGTGACGCCGCCTGAAACCGTTAATGCCTTAGTACCCGCCGTATTCGTAAGTGTAGTACCGACACCATTCACAGTAAGAGCACCACTAACGGTCAGCGCCGAGGTAGTACTATTTTGCGTAATAGCATTCACATTTGCTCCTATACCACCAGTAATACTGACCAAGCCGGAACCAGAACCAGAGTTTGTGATAGCTCCTGCATGATTCACCGAGGTAGTGGAAAGTGTAATACCGGATGCAAGGCTACTGTTGTTATTTAAAATAAGGTTCCCGGTACCTGTTGTCCCCCCGGAAATGGTGAGGATTTTTGTACCGGCTGTGTTTGTGAGCGTAGTAGCCGTACTATTCACAGTAAGAGCACCACTAACGGTCAGCGCCGAGGTAGTACTATTTTGCGTAATAGCATTCACATTTGCTCCTATACCACCGGCCACAGTAACCGAACCGGTACCAGTACCAGAATTCGTGATGGTTCCAGTATTATTTATCGCACTAAATTGGGTGGAAATACCGCTATTGACCACACCATTGTTGTTTAAAATCAGATTGCCCGTACCATTAATCGCAGTGTTGATACTTAATTGCTTCGTTCCGCTAGCATTATTATTTGTCAGCGTAGTTCCACCACTATTTACCGTGACTACAGTGGCAGCGGTGGTGTAAATCGTTAAGCCTGAGGTAGTACTATTTTCCGTAATTGCCGTAACATTCGAACCGATCCCACCAGCAATGCCCGTTGTACCCGACCCCGCTCCAATATTTGTCACCGTCCCGATGTTATTGATAGGCGCAGTTCTAAACTCGATCGTCCCGGTAGTGGCGTTTTCGTTGATAGTAAGATTATTTGTTCCAGTTACTCCGCCAGAAAATAAAGGTGAGATTGCCGTGCCAGTATTTCCGACGGTAAGCGTACCGATAGTACCAGTAGCAAGGACTATGGGGTTCGCATAATTCAGACCGGTCGTACCCACTAGGAGCGTGGCGTTTGCGCTGCCGCTTGTATAACCAATAGTCACGGTACCGGTGCCGGTCGCACCGCCGAGCGCTTTATTACTTGTCATGGCAGTCACGGTGCCGGACTCAATGGTCAAACCACCCGTAAACGTGTTCACCCCGGATAATGTCAAAATAGCCGTACCCGTTCCGCTCATGGTCACAGAACCAGCACCGCCGATGATGAGAGAAACGGTGCTCGTGCCTGTGCTGTAGGTATCTGCAGTCAAACCGGTGGTTAAGCTTAGAGAATTGCCAGTAATCGTGTAACCAGCGGCAGAGATGGTAATTGAGCCAAAACTCGTACCCAAGGTCAGATCATTATTGGCTGTTGGTCTCGCTGCTACACCGGTTGCGTCAAAAATAAGACTATCCCCTGCCACTGGCGCCACATCCCCTACCCAGTTTGCTGCCGTAGTCCAATTGTTATCTCCGCCGCCGCCGTCCCAGGTCAGAGTAGATGCCGCCCGTACCGGCCAAGAAAACAAACCTATCCCGCATAAGCAGATAACTCCTCCCATCAGCACGATCCGGATAGACGTCAACATGGAAAAGGCCAACCAAAGATGTAAAAAACCCGCGCCTCATCCTTGAGTGCGGGCCTCTTGGGCCTCATGCGGAGAGTATACTCCACTTCTCAACAATTCTTACTAAAAACCAAGCGTATAAAAACAACGCCCGCCGTCACCCTCGTACAGGGCAATGGCGGGCTCCGCTTCCAAACTCGAGCTAGTCCTCGCTGTCATCCACCTCAGTGAGGCCGAACGCCTGGACGCGTAAACGCTCCAAGGCCTCACGGGAGATCTGGCGCACGCGTTCGCGCGACAGGCCCATGTCTTCTCCCACCTCTTTAAGCGTCATTTCCTCTTCGGCAAAAAGCTTGCTGAGGACGTAGCGCTGGCGTTCGGTCAGGAGCATTGCCCGCCCTTCCTCAAGACGCTGAAGGAGGACGGGACGGCAAACTTGTTCGTCAGGGTCCGGAGCTTCGTCCGACTCCGCGAGAGCCAGCCAGCCGTACTCCACATCCTTCGCGCCCCTCATCACGCCTGCAAGAAGGTGCGCCACGTCTTCATCGCAGCTTTGCGGCTCTTCAGGCAAGTTCTCAAACTGCCTAAGGAGCCACGTGGCCGCGATGCTCGGGTAGAGACGGCGCAGGAAGCCAGCGTAGTAGCGCTTTCCACGGGGGACACCGCAGTAGCGCAGAAGCTGGAGACCGAACCCTTCAAACAGGTGATGCTCAAAGGACGCGGTCGAAAACCTCGCGTAGCTCGGAAACGCCTTCCCGTCAGAGATCTTGAAGACACTTTGAATGACTTCTTTGACCTCTTTCGGAGACTTCGGGTCAAGCCGTTGCGCTGCCGTAGAGAAGGTATGAAGGATGGGCTCCGGCCGTTTTGCGGGCCGAGGCTTCTTCTCCTTTTCTTCCTCCTTGGGCAAGAGCGGCTTCCTTGCCTTCTTTTCGCGCTCCACCTCGGTATCCAACCACGCCTCGTACCCGCCGGCGTCCACCGAAAGGCCGAAAAGCATCTGCGGGACAACCGGGATACGAACAAGGTTCTCGGGCAGGAGGACGTAAATCCTCGCGCCCTGAGTCCCGTTCTTCGTCAGCACCCGGAAATACTTCTGCTTCGCCACTACCTCCGAAAGCCCGGGAGCGAGATCAATGAGAAGCTTGCAGACAACGCTGTCCCAGCCCTCAATGAACACGCCCACGACAACAAACGTATCCAGCGTTCCCGCGTCATACGCCTCCACCATCAGCTTGCGGAGCTTGACGGCGGTGGTACCGAGCACAAGCTTCGGCTCCGGCGTTTCCGGCGGACGGTTTTTCACGAGGTAGTCATGGGCGCGCTCCGCTTGAGCACGGTCCGTGCACGTGTCGAGTGCCTGAAGCTCCCTGTTTCCCTCAATGTCGTAGCGGAGGGGTGCGCGCGGCTTCAAGAAACGGGTCGGCGGACATGACCTTGCCGAGCGTCTCTTTATCGTAGTCGCCATTCGGCCGAAGGGAGACGAGCGAACCGTCCACGCCGAGCGAGAGCACCTTGGCGCTCAAGGGGGCGAAGAGGTCCAGCGCCACCGCCTGAGGCAGGGTGACTTCGTGGATCAAGTACGGGAACAGAGCACCGAGCGTACGCTCTTCATCAAAGTCCGGCGTAGCCGTACAAGCGATGACGAGCGCATGCAGGAAGAGCGTGCGAAGCATCTCCATCCGCGCCTCAGACATTGCCCGGTGGCCCTCGTCGCAAAAGACGAAAAGGGCTTCACGGATCTCCGCCGGCACATTCCCATCCTTCACGAGGGCGAGCAGGCTCTGATAGGTGATGATATTCACGCCACCCCGCACAAGCGCCTTAGCATCCGAGTAGTAGATACCGAGCTTGAGGCTAGGCACCTGCTCGTGGAGCTTCCGGACCGCCTGTTCCGCCAAGTCCTTCGTGGGGACAATGTAGAGCGCAGTAGCGCCGGTGGCCGCAATCACATCCGCGATGATCACCGTCTTTCCCGTCCGCGGCGGCTGGATGAACCGCGCAAACGGAAACGGGCTGTCCGGACTCCGGGACATGTATTCTGCGGCCTCTTCCAGATACCGGAGAAAGCTGCGGAACACGTCCATCTGCTCCCCGCGGAGCGTCTTTGTGGTGGCGTGAGTTCTAAACCCACGCTCCACGGCGGCCTGCATGCGCCTGACCGCGCTGTGCACACGTGCGAGCGTAGTAGGCGCAGAACGCCCGTCACGATGGGTATTGTTCATGGTTCCTCCAAAACCGTTAGGCATGATTTCTCCGAACTGAAACTGGCTTCCGTAAAATTACGGAAGCTCTTATATTAGCGAAAAAACAGCGTTTTGTCAACTAAAAACCAAGCGTCATGTTCACGGTGGACTGCGGCTTGTCTCCTCTAAAATCTACCGGAATAGCCTGCCGCTCGCCTTTACGATCATCAAACAAGAGATAGCCGTTTTTCAGGCCAAATTCGTACACTTCCTTGGTTACCTTCACGTCCTGAAGACAATATTCGCGAATAGCTTCAATATTCCCTTCTTTCCACCAAGCCACCGCCTGAAGGCCGTGGGCGCTCTTCTCAATGCCCACCGTAGCCTGTCCCACCGCATCTAACTTAATGCGGTAGCCGAGCGCCTTATTAATATGGGCGAGCATGTCTAACTGCGGCAAGTTCAAAAGATCGCCGGCGTAGTAATTATTTAACACGGGCATGTCGAAACCTATGGAGTTATAGCCAATGATCCTTCCGCTCTTTTCAAGCCTAGCGAACAGCTGCGGCAAATCAGGCTCCAAAAACGATTCGTACGTATCTGTTTCGTAAAAATAAACACCTACGAGAGACACTTTGAGTTTATCTGTAAAATATCCGCCCACTTCATCAAACGTATTCTGCGTCTCAATGTCCAGGACCACTTCATTTGTCATAAAGATGCTCTCTTAGCAATTATTCCTAAACCAATAAAGAGGATTACCGCACCAACCGCAATAAGCCCAATCACCGGAAGCGAACTTTGCGCTCCTCCTGCCGGTGCTACAGACTCCACAGGAGTCGTCATAGCCACCGGATGGCCTTTTGCATCCAGCTCTCGGGTGTTGCTCACACTTGCAACGACGGTTGTATCTGTTATTTCTCCGATATGCACGATACGCTGCAGCTTTACCGCGCTTGAGGTATCAAAAACCACGAGCGGGTCAGCGGACAGGGTGAGATCAGATTTCAGTGTCAGCGCATCAGTATCACGAACAGCTACCACAAACCGGGCGCTGTCCGGAGAGGCGGTTTCATCAAAACACTTCTCCCCGATAATCTTTTCTGCCGGGGTGGGCGAAGTACCGTTCAATGAAGCGTAGAAAGAAAATTCCGGAAAATCTCCTCCGTTCTCAAGAAGAAAACAATTGGTTAACAAATGCGTGTCTTTGGGGATGGTCATAGCTCCTGTGCCAAGGAAATTCCTTCAGAATACGTAGGATACGCTCGGATACCTGACTGCAAAACCGCAGCAGTCACGCCTGTCCGCATAGCGAGTGCCACCTCATGGATTACCTCCCCGGAACGCTCGCCAAACATATGCGCCCCAAGAATAAGGTCTGTTTTTTTCTCTACGATAATCTTTAGCATGCCTTCACGCCGGCCGTCTACTGCCGCCCGCCCTAGGACGCCAAGAGGAGTTTTGAGAATACGAATATCGTGTCCAGCAAGAGCAGCTTCCTGTGCGGTTAGGCCGACCGATGCTAATTCCGGATCAGTAAAGGTAACACGCGGCACAATACCAAGTTCCACACTCTGCATGCTCTTTGGCTTGCTGACGTTTGCGGCGTTAAAACCGGCAATCGAGCCTTCATAATGTGCGGTATGCGTAAAAGCGAGGTGAGAGGAGGCATCTCCGGCCACAAAAATATTCTTTGCCTTGGTGCGGAGCGTGGGAGCGAGTTCTATCTTGCCGTTTTCTTCCTTGATGCCAGCCGCTTCAAGATGCAGATTGGCCACATTCGGCCGCTTGCCAGACGCTATCAAAACCTTCTCCACGAACATGGTCTTTCGCGGTGATTTTCCTGTCTGATAAGTTAGTCGAATCCCTTTTCGCTCTTTCTTGAGACCGAGCGCGATGGTTTTGGTAAGTACGGATACGCCGAGCGTCCGGAGACGAGCTTCGGCCAATACTGAGAGCTCCTCATCCTCCCTAGGCAAAATATGCGGCGCTATCTGCAGAAGCGCCGTCTTCACGCCTACTTCCGCAAAAAACGTAGCCATTTCCGTGCCCACCGGACCCGCGCCGATAATAGCAATGGAACTTGGCAATTTTTTCAATTTCGTTACGTCGGCGTAAGTGAGATACGGTGTTTCTTCTATTCCATGAATCGGGGGGGTGATATCGACCGATCCTGTAGCAATAACAAACGCCTTACTTTTCAAAACACGTGCACCGACTCTGATCGTGGACGCATCCACAAAATACGCTCGACCCTTCACCACATCTATTTTCTGCATCTCCAGATATTTTTCTAGCCGTTTCTCATTGCCGGTAATGAGATTCACTACTGCGGTCTTTCGCTTTACTACACGCGCAAAATCAAAGGACAGGCTTTTAGCCTCTACGCCAAACATCCCACCTTCATGCGCCATCTTGTAATAGAGTCTTGCGGAAGCGAGCAGCACTTTTGACGGTACGCACGCTTCATGGGGGCAGTCTCCGCCGAGCAATTTCTCCTCTATAACGCAAACGGACTTGGCCCCGGCCTCTCTTGCAGAAAGTGCCGCCGCTACCCCCGCGGAACCGCCACCAATAACGATGACGTCATGCATATTAAATTTCTTCCTTCTTTTCCCGGATGAACGCAAGCCAGCCTTCTACAAACTGGATAGCTACCTTCAATGGCGCTTCAATGATGAAGTCAAAGAAGTAAATGAACACGTTGATCTTAGAAATTTTGGTAGAGAGCCAATTTCCCGCGCGGACTATCGGCAAGAGCACAATGTCGAAAAGCGTTCCGGCAATCCCCGCGCGCGCATCAGAAGCAATAATGTCTCTTGTGGAGGTGCGGATACGGATGCCGAAGAACGTTACGAGTGAAAGGAACGTAAGGAAGAGGGTGATAGACAGCCAGTGGAAGCCGAAAATAGCTAAAAGCCAACCCACTCCTACATAGATGAGGAGGAAAAGCAGCGCGTAGATGATGTCAAAGAAAATGCTCCATCTGCCCCGCACCTCTTTCTTCACCCGAATATGAAGGAGCGGATGATCAGCTCCCACGGAAAGCGCGCGGATAGCGGACGTATAGTCTGCAGCATTCTGCTTCTCCGGAATTGCAATGGTAAGCGCAATAATGGCGAGGAAGATGGGATGAAAGAAAATATTGATGAAGAGCGGATAGAGCGGCGGATGTTCTTCAACCAAGAGCGCGTCATACGGCAGCTCAAGGAGGAGCGCTAAAAACATCTTGGTGATGATAAGGAAGATGATAGCGCGCACCGTAGTGCGGCGCAGACGAACCCGAAAATCTTTTGTGCGGATGCGGAGCGCTTCTTTTACCGCACTATCTAATTCCTCAGGATCTTCAAAAAGTTCCGGCTTGGGGCCACGAAGCACGTCTCCAAGCACGCGGAAAATTCCTGCGCGGCGCCGGACTAACCTGGTCAACCGTTCCGTCAACGGATCCGTGATCTGCGACTCCACAATCTTAATGACGGAAGGAAGATCTGCGGCAATTTCTTCAACGAGCGCTGAGTCTGCGGTGGTCTCATTCCACGCGGGATAATAGAGCGTGAAAACGCGGTAACGAAGCGTGGCCGGCGTGGATTTCAGAAGCGAGCGATGCACCGCCACATAAAAACGCAGGTCTCTATCGCTTTCGCTCACGGGAAGCGTAGGATCCCATTCCGTGCGTCCGCGGAGCTCCTCATACATGAAGCTCGCGAGCGCCTCATCCGCTGCCGGGGGAGCTAAAACATACTCAATCTCTGTGGCAAGAACATCAAGAACAAAATGAAATTTAAAATCCTGATCTCCCCCGCCTGTTTCTGCAACCTTAAGGAGCGGTTCATAT
>JAHFIZ010000044.1 GCA_023246145.1 Candidatus Uhrbacteria bacterium
CTAAAACTGGTTCGTGGACGAGGTATTACCCGATCAATTCGCTCTTCACGCGCCGCCGCATCACGCTCCTCGACTGTAGGCCGCCAACGTCGAATCTCATGATGCTCAACGTCCGCTTTTTTCTTTGCGCCTTTCCGAGTCTTCTTCGCCACTACCTCCTCGGGACCGCGCTCAGCTTCAACCACCTCCAACTGTTTTTTATAATCGGCAATGCTCTCTTCCTTGTCTGCAGCAAGCCGCGACCTCCGTCGCGCTTCAGCCGCATATTTCTGGCTCAGCTCCCCTTGCCGTTCAAAAATCTTAAGCATTCGTACCCTAAGAGCATCCGGATCTTTCATGCTGTCCGCTGATCGCTCAATCTCCTCCTTGGTAACCAACAGCTGTTCGCCTAAGCGCAAAATATCGGCAGAGAACGTCTTATGTGCCGGAATGTTGTTTAAAAATCCTTCAAGAATGGTAAGGCGCCGTTCGTAACCAAAAAGATCGTCAGCGAAATTTATTTCCAGGTCGGAAACTTTTTCCGCCCGCTCTCTCCTCTCCACCGGCGGGACAGCGCGCTCGGGCGAAGGGCCTTTTTTTCTATTACCGTCTGGCATATCTAAGCGAGCTTATGCTCGAGCACTTTCAGCTCTTCCGCAGCATCTTTATTGGCGTGAGCCACAGTAAATTGCCGTTTTATAGCCGCAGCTTTTAAAAGCAAAATAGTGTCTTCAGCCTGTTCTGCCACCGTGCCCTCCAAGTCAGCAACCAGAAGTGAAGTAAATTTTTGGAGCAGCGCTAAATCCATGTACGGTACAAGATTGGCCCAAGCCTTTTTCTCTTCCGGTGAAAAAGAAGATACCGCAAGCATGCGGGCAATTTCTCGTCCGGCCTCTTTGGCATTACGCCCTAAAACAGACAGCGCAGAAGCGCCCTTCCCTGTATCAGCCATAGCTATGAATATTGTACCTTATTTTAAGCGCTGCCTGCTCTTTACGTAGAAGACAAGTAGCGGTATCTTAAAAAGTGCCGTACTAGTATGTCTCCTATTGTCTTTGAAGAAGTAAAGCGCGCACTTGATGAGCGCTATAGCACACAAGACGTTCAGCTTATTGAACGGGCTTTTCATTTTGCTCAAGATGCCCATGAAGGGCAGCTCCGCCACACCGGCGAACCGTATTTTTCTCACTGCGTGGCCGTAGGCCGAAAGCTCGCTGAGCTCAAACTCCCTAGCGAAGTCATCGCCGCCGGACTTCTCCATGATGTACCAGAAGATACGGAAAAAACCGTAGAAGATATTACGGTGGAATTTGGCGCAGACATCGCTTCCATGGTGAGCGCCATTACTAAGCTTGGAAAAGTGAAGTATAGGGGCGAAGAACGCTACGCGGAAAACCTGCGCAAGATGTTCGTGGCCATGGCAGAAGACGTTCGCGTGATCTTTATCAAATTCGCTGACCGAATGCATAACCTAGAGACGCTGTATGCGCTCCCGGAAAACAAGCGTCAGCGGATTGCCAAAGAAGTACTGGAAATCTACGCCCCCATTGCCAATCGTTTGGGTATGGGTGAATACCGCGGACAATTTGAAGACTACGCTTTTAAATACTTGAGTCCTAAGGAGTACAGCTGGACGCAGCACCTTCTAGAAGAACGCGTAAAGAAGTTCGGCCCAGCGCTTGATCGCGCCCTGCATGACGTGGAGATGGAACTCCGTAAACATAGCATCACGGCCGCGGATATCCACGGGCGCGTGAAGCATTGTTACAGCCTGCATAAAAAACTGGATCGATATAAGGGCGATATAGGAAAGATTTATGACATCGTGGCGCTCCGCGTAGTAGTAAAGGACATTCCGGAATGTTATGCAGCGCTCGGCATCCTCCACGGCCTCTACACTCCGCTTCCGGGCCGTATTAAGGACTACATTGCGCAGCAAAAGCCAAACGGCTACCAGTCTATTCACACCACCGTCTTTGATGATGAAGGCTCTATTTTAGAATTCCAGATCCGCACTGCGCAGATGCATGAAGAAAATGAATACGGTGTGGCTGCGCACTGGAAATACAAGCAGGGAGAAGATGCCCAGGCGCGCCAAGTACAGTGGATGGAGGAACTCGCTGCCATTCAGAAAGAACTTTCCGCTACGGACTTCATGAAGCATTTGAGCGAGTTAAAGCTCGACATGTTCCGTGACCGCATCTTTGTATTCACGCCGCGCGGTGACGTGATCGATCTGCCTGAAGAATCCACCCCAATCGATCTTGCGTACGCCATTCACTCAGAGATTGGAAATAAAGCCGTGCAGTCCCGCATTAACGGAGAAATAGCCAGCCTGTCCACACCGCTCAAATCAGGAGACTTGTGTGAAATCATCATGGATAAAAATAGAAAGTATCCTAATGATGCTTGGCTTGATTTTGTGAAAACGCGCCACGCTCGGGAGAAAATAAAAGATGCCCTCAAGGATGCAAAGACGGGCATCTTCTCCTCTTTCATGAAAAAGTATCGCGGGGACAGTTCAAGCTCTACCTAGGAACGAGATAGGCGCTCAATGAGGTGTTTCAGATCTTCCTTGGAATAGAAGTGTACCACAATTTTTCCGCCCGCGCCCTGCATTTCAATACCTACCTTTGTGCCGAGCTTATCTCGGAGCTCCGCCTCCAAGGCCGCAACATTCGGATCCTTTCCTTTGACTACACGCGTGCGGCTTCCGGCGCGAGCCTCTGCTTCACGTACCGTCATACCGCCCTGCATCATCTGTTGAAACAGCGAACGGCGGCGGGACAGATCCGTTTCCGCAAGGAGAGTTCTCGCGTGGCTCTTCATGAGTCGGCCATCGATGAGTGCTTCAAGCATCTCTTCATCAAGCTCAAGCAGGCGGAGCGCATTGGCTACCGCTGGCCTGCTCTTCCCCACCTTCTGCGCCACATCTTCCTGACGGAGATTGAAATCTTCTATAAGCGCCTTGTACGCATGCGCTTCTTCCACGGCATTCAAATCTGAGCGCTGGATGTTTTCAATCAGTGCGAGCTCGAGCTTATTCCTATCGTCTTCTTGCGGGCGGATGACAACCGGAATCTTATCCAGCCCCACCGCGCGGGAAGCGCGCAAACGGCGCTCGCCAGCAATAAGCTCATACTTGCCCGGAGCAATTTCTGAAACAATGAGCGGCTGTAGAATTCCGTGCTCACGGATGCTCGCCTCAAGCTCGCCCATATCCTCAGGCTTAAAGTGCGTGCGCGGCTGCCGTGGATTTTCCCTAATACTTGAAGGTGAAACTTCTCTGATCTGCAAATCTGTTGTGCTCGCTACGTCAATCGGCTCTGGCGCAAACGCCGGAGTGCTCATGGTAGCTGAGGAAGACAGCAATGAGCCGAGTCCTCTTCCCAATCCCCCTTTTTGTTTTTGCATAATGGAAAGCTAGGCTTGGTTCTGCGGCACATCTTCATCTTTCTTCTCACGTTCCAAAAACTCTTTAGCCAGCCGCTCATAAGCCTTAGCAGCTTTTGAATACGGATCGTAATGAATGATGGATTTGCCGTAGCTTGGGGCTTCCGCTAAGCGGACGCTGCGCGGAATAACGGAACGGAAAATCTTGCCCGGAAAATGTTTATACAGTTCTTGGAGCACTTGATTCGCCAGGTTGGTTCTCGGGTCAAACATGGTGATCACCGCACCCATCACTTCAAGCTCAGGCTTGATATTGTCTTTCACTAGTGTCACCGTCTGCAACAGTTGGCCGAGTCCTTCTAGAGCATAATACTCTGCCTGCACCGGAACGAGCACGCTATCACTCGCCACGAGTCCGTTGATGGTAAGAATACCGAGTGACGGTGGGTTGTCTACAAAGACGTAATCATAATTATCTCTGACGGATGCCAAAGCCTGCTGCAGTTTCCGCTCGCGGTTAAATTCATTAACAAGCTCTACTTGGCTACCCGCCAAGTCCGCATTAGCCGGAATTACAAATAGATTCGGATGCGCCGTGGGGACAATAACCTCCTCAGCTTTTCTCGAGCCTACAAGAACCTCATAAATACCTTCAAGCTCCTGAGGAATAAGACCCAAGCCGCTTGAAGCGTTACCCTGCGGATCCAAATCCACAAGCAATACCTTCTTTCCAAAGTCCGCCAAAAACGCCGCCAAATTCATGGACGTTGTGGTTTTCCCCACCCCTCCCTTCTGGTTTACCACGGAGACAATATGAGCCATAGTTCGGCTGTAGTTTAGCATGGTGGATAGAAGGGGTAAAAGGGGTAGAGGGGGTTATTGATAATCACGTATAAATTTGCTACCATCATGGCGCTCACCTCTGTGCCACGGTGGCGGAATGGTATACGCGACGGACTCAAAATCCGTTTCCTTCACGGGATTGAGGGTTCGAGTCCCTCCCGTGGTACCAAAAAAGACCCTACCTGGGTCTTTTTTGTTTGATGGTGTTGTCTTGCACAACGAGCAGCAATCTGTTAGAATACACTCGTTTTTGGCTGGGTAGCTCAGTTGGTTAGAGCGAGGGACTCATAAGCCCTAGGTCGTGGGTTCGATCCCCACCTCAGCCACCAAGGCATTGACAGTAAGCACTAAAAGGAGCATAGTTTAGCCGAATTTTAAACGTCGCGGGGTAGAGCAGCCAGGCAGCTCGTCGGGCTCATAACCCGGAGGTCGTCGGTTCAAATCCGACCCCCGCAACCACAAGACCCCCTCCCCTGCGGAGGGGTTTTTGTTTGTTTAGCCACTCAGTTTTGTGCTATCCTTTCGGCAACATATGACACTCACTACCCATGCGGCTATAGGTGCTGCGATTGGTACACTTGTCGGCAATCCCCTCCTTGGATTTATCCTGGGCGGCGTAAGCCACTTCTTGGTGGACATGATTCCCCACGGAGATAATGAATTAGCGGACCGCTTTCACGTTCATAAAAAGAAAAAGCTTCCCGTGGCCTTCATGACCACGGATGCGGCACTCGCCATCCTCCTTGTCATGACGCTTATGGCACTCCGTCCTGACGGCGCACCAAATGCCGTCTTTGCCGCCTCCGTTATGGGCAGCGTGCTGCCGGATTTTATGGTGGGCATGGCGGATTTGTTCAAAAAAAATTCGGTACTCCGCGCGTACCGAAAATTTCATTTCTTCTTTCACGATTTCTTTTCACGCCCTTACGGTGACGTACGTCTGCGCTACGCTCTCTTTGCACAAGCCATACTCATCATCGTCCTTGTGAAATTTATTGTCCTATAAGTGCGCCCACTCCCACCGTGAGAATGGTCACAAGTAGCTGTCCTCCAAGCACGCCGCAGAGGATACCGAGGAACGCGGGACGGAACGGAATTTTTAACACTACCGCCGCAGTAGTAGCGGTCCAGATACCGGTCAAAGGAAAAGGAATAACTAAGAAAAGAAACAGCGCAAAGGCGCCGTATTTTGCATAATTATCTTTCATCTTGTGCTCGGCGCGCAAAAGAAAAGCGTCCAGTGGCCTCAGAAGAACAGGAAGTGTTTTCGAAACAAAACCGCGCAAAGCATCCAGCCCAAAGTAGAGCGGAAAGAATAAACAGAGGCTGCCAATAAGTGCCAGGAGATACGCGGTGAAAGGAGCAAAATGAAAGCGTTCAATAGCCACCGGAATAGCCAGCTGATACTCCGTCAGTGGCGCCATGGCGAGCACAATGATCTTTAAAAAGTCCGGTACACCGGAGAGGACCCGCAGGATAAATTCCACTACAGCTTGGGCCATACAAAGGTGTTAAAGGACCAACGCGCTAGCGCGGAGGCATCCGCAAACCGGTCATCAATCTTTTGCGCACCAAGCACCACAATGAACACTTCATGCCCCTCAAACTGCACACCGGTAGCCAAGCAGTATCCTGCCTGCGGGATGAAGCCCGTTTTCCCAGCGGTGATTTTATAATCGCCGGTGTTCAATGAAGAAGTGAGCAAGGTATCCGTGGAAGGAATGCTGGAGGTAAAACCCGTCTGTGAAACCGCAGTGTAATTCTGTTTGGTCATGTAGCCCCTAATGACGTCATACGTCTTGGCCGTACGGAGCATGAGAGAAAGTTCACGTGCTGTGGAAGCATTTTCTGAGGACAGTCCGCTAATGTCTACAAAGTGTGTGGAGGCCATGCCGAGCGTTGCTGCCTTCTCATTCATCTTGGCTATAAACTCATCATTCGTCATACCGGAAAGACGGGCGAGTGCATTCGTGGCTGTGTTATCAGAACCCACCAGACTTGCTCCGAGTACGGCGCGCAGTGGAAAGGGATCGTTAAACTGCAAATACATTTTGCCGCCACCCACGTAGTCATCCTGAATAAGCTTTACGGACTGATCCAGGTTCGGCTCAGTATCAAGAAATACCATGGCGGACATGAGCTTGGTAATGCTGCCCATAGGGCGGACGTCATCCGGCTCTTCCGCATAGAGCGTAGCACCGCTCGCTCCGTCTACTACAATCACGCTATCCGCTGAGGTCACCACGCCAAAACTCGCCGTGTCTCTTTTCTTGGGCGGTGGAATTTCTTTAGAAGGCGAGCTTGGCAAATGCACTCGGCCGGCCGCAAGCATCAGGTGAGAAATTTCAGGATTCGCCCTGTCAGGATTTACTCTTGCCTCAAGAACAGAAGCATCAAACGGTGCTAACCGGAAAAGCGAAACGGCTAGGAGAAGTTGTCCTAAAGATCTGACGATCATACGGATTCCCCTCCCGCGGAGAGTGAGGTAAGTAGCTTCTCAATTTTTGCATTCTGATGCAGCTCTTCATAGGACGGCAATTCCCGCACATCATGGATGCCAAGGAACCGCACCGCTTCCATGGAAAGTGAAAATACGCTCTGACCTTTGAGCGAGTCTTCCTTCTCTTCAATCAGCCCTCGCATGAGAAGGTTCCGGAGAATAAGCGTGCAGTTTACGCCGCGAATGGCTTCAATCTCCGGCTTGGTAACGGGTCCGCGGTACGCAATGATAGTCAAAGCTTCAAGGGAAGGACGCGTCAGTTCCCCATCCTCATCTTTCACTAACTTCTCCCCAAGTTCTGCACAGGCGGGATTGGTAACCAGCTGCCAATCTTCGCCGGTGTTCGTGAGATGGATTCCGGAATTTTCCGTATTACGCTGTTCGGCGAGCGTGAGGAGCGCTGCGGTGACATCAGTCCCGGTTGCGCCGAGCGCTTTGATCATAGCCGAGACCGAAAGTGGCTTTGTGGCTAAAAAAAGCAGAGATTCAATTTTTGTCTCAAGAGAAGGCATACAACAGGTTATACGCGCGCTAATTCAATGTCTCCAAAAGCATCGTCCTGCCTTGCGGTGATCGTACTCCGGCGCAAGAGTTCAAGGAGAGCCAGAAAACTTACCACCACATCCATTTTTGACCGGGCACCACCCACCACATCCTTAAAAGAGATAGTAGCACGAGAAGCGAGCGCGTGGCGCATTTCTTCTATTCGTTCTTCCACGGATTTCACACGCTCCATGCTCGTCTCTTGGAGGGCAAAAAATGGTTCAAGACGCTTGAGAACATTGCGGTAGACTTCTTCTATGACGCCAGCCGATAAACTTTGGGGTGGCGCAAACCGCGGAGCTTCTCGCACAATTTTCACAAACGGACGCTGATGCATGACCGTCCCTCCAAAACGCTCTTCAAGAAGTTTGGCCGCGTCCACAAACTCCTTGTAAATCCGCAGCTGCTCTTCTAACTCGTCCACGCCCGCGTCCTCATCTTTCACCTGAAGATACGGCATGAGCTCCCGGCTCTTTAAATAGATCAGACGGGAGGCCACCAGAAGAAAATCCGCCAGCTCCTCCGTGGGCACTTTTTCACTCTCCAAATAGCGCAAATACTCCTCTGCCACCTGCGCTAGGGAAACCTCAGTGATAGGCAGGGATTTACCCTCTATAAGCTCTAAAAGAAGCCCCAGAGGCCCCGTAAAACCCTCCTGCGTGACCGCAAATGCCATATAGGAGAATTGTACCTATTTCCGTACGTGAATGACAATGGTATTTTCACTCGTATTTCCGGCCTTATCAAAGATACGTGCGGTTACGGGGTAATCTCCCGCCGCAAAAAATGGCGC
>JAHFIZ010000003.1 GCA_023246145.1 Candidatus Uhrbacteria bacterium
CGGCTTCACCGGGAAGAAAAGCGTTCCATTCAAACGCACATAGAAGCCGGACTGCATGCTCTCCTTGGTGTCAGTATTTTCAAAGTCAAATAGCACCACGTCTCCCGGAGCTATGTCCGTCTGGCTGGCTTTAATGACCGGAGGCGGCGGGGGCGTAGTATCAATACGCACAGCGTGATGAGCAATCCTTGTCTGCAGGCCATCCCTCGTCTCAAGAACATGAACATAGAAGAGACCATCCTCTTTGGCTAGAAAATTTGCATGGCTATCGGTGACCATAGGCTCACCGGATGGAACAAAGTCAGGAATAGCATTAAAAGCGTACGCATACGCGTATCCGGGTTGCGCCAGCCAGAATGCTGAAACATTTTTTTTGTTATACCAGCGTTCGCTATTTGGGTGAGTAAAGGAGTAAACATCAAGCACGCTCCCCGCCTGTTCGGACAATCTGGCTCCAGAAACCTGATAGTTTCCGCCCGTCTTGCTCCGCAGCACATTTGTTCCTAACCCGTCATTCGCAAGAACCTGAGTCTCCTCTTCAAAACTGAGTGCAAACTCCCCCTCAGAGAGCGGTCGCACCACAAGTTCTGCTACCGTACCCCTCCCCTCTGTGAAGCCAGGATTCGGTACCGCGCAAGCCACGGTGACTCGCCCGCTCGCTTCATCATTTGTTTTCTCAATAATAAATCCATCGCCGCAGAGTGAATTCCCTGTCAGGATATCTTCTACTTTTACCTTGCTCGGGTCATAATTCACAACGACCTTTACGGCATTAACCGCCTCCCCTCCCGTAAGAAGAGCTATTGCTACAGTCTGTTCATCATTTATCTTAAACACACCAGACTCAGGATCCATGGTTATTGTAGAGTTATAAAGCGCATAGGAAGGCTCCTCAAGCTCAAGAGAGAGACGAATAATGGCAAAATAGAGCGTGAAAAAAGTGAGAAAAAAGAGCGTCAGCGCGAGCGTTGTTACGTAATACATTTCATGCCGCCCGTGTTTTGACCGTATCTGCTTGGCGCCGCGTAGTAGGGTGCTTAATACAAGGAAGATGCAGGTTGCAAAAATCGCCACCACCGTGGCTGCCGCAATAGGTTGAAAAGGAATAAAGAGTAGCGCCGAACCTATATCATTACCCTCAATGTCCCGAAACGGGATAGCGCGGACAATGTAATACTTTTCCTCAAGGATAATTGCCCTCTGAAAGGAGCCGTCATCCATCGCAGGTTCGTCTGGCGGAGAAAAAGAGATGGAAAGAAGCCGATTGACTTCTTCAGAATCAAAACTAGATCCTACGATTCCCGCACCGTCCGTATAAAAAGCAATCTCACCACCGGGACCTAAATGGGACTCTCGCCAATTTTTGGCGTAATCGTTATTCAAAAGATCGTTCGGATAACTGATCCAATATACTCCGTGTCCCGATAGAGAGGAGCACCGGCCACAATGGAGAGCGTCACGTTTCCCACGCCACTTGAAAGTGTGGAGATTTCGTTCCCCGCGGCAAGATATCTACCCCAAAGTGTTGTAAGAAAAACATTATCCGCATTTTTCGTAGGAACGCGCGTGCGAGAAAGCACAAAACCCTCGCTATCGGTAATCACAACGCCCTCTACGGAACGCCTGCGGGATTCCTTCGTACCCACCGCAAGAAGCCTGAAATCATCTCTGCTTTCTACGGCCGAAAGAATATCCGTATTTGCGGCGAGCTCCTGCGACTGCCGCAGCAGATACGCCTCCCGTTCTAAAATATCCTGCTCAGCCTGCGTAAACGCGCTGCTTGAAGCCCAACCGCCAAGCACACGAACAATACGGTCAACATTAAAGGAAAGCACGCTCAAAACCACAACAACAACAAAAAAGAAGATCACGGTCCTGCCGTGTTCCCGTAATAAATCGCTCACGGAAAAAAATGGATGAACGGCGCGGCGTACCCTCATAAACTCGCTCAAGTATAGCAGATATCTCATGGATCTTTTGGGGAGATGTATACTAGAGAACACTCCTATGAACACCATTCTCATTCTGGTAATTGCCATCATTGAAATCCTTTGCCTCATTGAACTCGTAACGTTAAAAAAGGAATGGCATTACGGGTTCATCTCAGCCAACCTCTTCCTCGTAACACTTCTTGGTGCAAAAATTATCTCGTTCTCATCTTTTATTACGAACGCGGGAAATATTTTTTACGTCTCTGCCGTGATAGGTATGCTCCTCCTCATAGAGGCGCACGGGAAAAGATCCGCCTTTGAGAGCATTCTCGCCGCGGTTCTGAACGTAGGGCTCTCCATTATCATGATCGGACTTGTGATCGGAATGAGAGGTCCGGGTTCGGATCGCGTCTTTGATCAGGCGCTCTACACCCTTTTTAGCCCAATGCCGCGCATTGCTTTTGCTAGCCTCTCTTCTTTTGTCTTTACGCAATCAATTGCAATTTATTTCTTTCACTGGCTCAAAGAGAAAAAGACCGCGTTCTTCTCCCGGCTTATCCTCGCGGTTCTGCTCAGTCAAATGCTTGATAGCCTCATTTTCTTCTCAGTCGCGTTTTCAGGAAAAATAACAAGTGACGCGCTGATTATTTCCGTGCTGCTCGGCCTCTGTCTCAAGGTAGGCTTTGCTATCATCGCAAGCCCATTTATCATTGTCCGCATGAACGCCGTGGCTAAAATATAAAAACTTCCGGACAAGGGTGTCCGGAAGTTTTATTATTAGACTGACGTAATGTTCGCTTCCTTCAGCGCCTTCTCTGGCAGTGGAGAAGGAGCACCCATCATGTGATCCCTTGCCGCGCCGTCCTTAGGGAAGGCCATAACTTCTCGAATGTTTGCTTCTCCACGGAAGAGGGCCATGACGCGGTCCACACCAAGCGCTATTCCGCCGTGCGGTGGCGCCCCAAACTCAAAGGCCTGCATCATGTGGCCAAACTGCTCGTCGATAGTACTCGCTTCAAAGCCCATAATCTCAAACACTTTTCTAAGAGCCTGCGGTTCATGGTTACGGATAGATCCTCCGCCGATCTCGAACCCGTTCAACACAATATCGTACTGGCTCGTGATGATGCTGCCAATATCTTCTTTGTTCATGAGCCTCTCTTTCCATTCAGGGAGTGCGGCGGAGAATGGGTTATGCGTAAACGTCCAACCACCGTCCTCCGTCTTTTCAAAGAATGGGAAATCAATCACCCAACAGAAGGCGAAGAGATTTGGATCATTCTTATCTTCACGAATATCCGGACGATCAGTGCCATATTTCTCCACGGCTTCCTTGTACGTCATTCGCGGGAATGGGAGCGCCTGAATCCTGGCTTCCGGTTTGTGGGTTTTCACGAGTTCGATCAATAAGTTCTCGATCAAGCTCATGACATCCTCACGCTCTACAAAGCTCATCTCAAGGTCGAGCTGCGTAAACTCGGGCTGACGGTCACCGCGCTGATCTTCATCACGGAAACATTTTGCCAATTGGTAATATCGTTCTACACCAGACACCATGAGCAGCTGTTTAAACTGCTGGGGAGATTGTGGAAGCACGTAGAAATTTCCAGCATGCAAACGGGAAGGCACAATAAATTCTCGTGCGCCTTCGGGAGTACCTTTAGTAAGCACCGGCGTTTCCACTTCTATGAATCCATTTTCACCCAAATACTTTCTCATGTGCTGGAACATGGCGTGACGTGAGCGAAGGTTGGCCTGCATGCGCTCGCTTCTGAGATCAAGGTAGCGATACGTCAATCGGGTTTCCTCGTTAACCGGCCGAGTATCTTTATCAATCTCAAACGGCGGCGTCTTGGCTTCGTTTAATACCTTAACCGATTTCGCCAAGAGCTCGACTGTACCTGTCACCAGCTTGTCATTCACCTGCTTGGCTCCACGAGCCTGAACTACACCTTCAAATTCCACCACCCATTCCGGACGGATAGTGCCAGAAAGTTCTGCAAACTCTCCAAGCTCAGAAGGCACGGCCACAATCTGCAACAGACCATCTTTGTCCCGAAGGTCAAAAAAGGCCACCTTTCCCATATCCCGACGGGCATGAATCCAGCCAGCCACCTTCACCGTCTCCCCCACCTTTTGAACCGTTTGTGACGTAAATAAACGCTCCATATCGTGCATTATCTGGTGCCCGTGAATAAAAAATACCCTTAGAGAACAACCTATAGGTTATTCGTTAAGGGCGAATTTCTCCGCGGTGCCACCTTAATTTAGACTTTTCTTTGATTTTCCTCAATCGCGGGTGTCAGACCGCGAGCAACTACCCACGCACCATACCCCATAGAATAGGCCTGTCAAGAAGGGGATAAGTCTTTTCATAGAGAAAAGATCATGTTATGGTCGCTTAGTCGTTCCAACCAGGAGTACACGTGACACTGATCAGTTCTGCCCACACCGAACCCCCAGCGCCTCCCCGCGTGAACTTCACGATCGAGATTCGGCGTCCGGAAGACCGGAAGCCACTCGAAGAGGCGAAGAACATTCTTTCCGCGGCGCTCCGTTACGTGAACGGGAACGCCAGTGATGAAAACTGGAGGGCCTTCCTCCGGTGTACGAATGCCGGCATCATTCCCGCTGGGATGACGGACGGAAAGCGAGCAAAACGATTGAACACCTCCCAGGAGGCGTTCGATCAGATCCTCGAAGGACGCGGCGGTAGTCGCGCCACCGAGCTCGCAAACCACCTCCTCATCCTGCTCGGCATCAAACCGAGCGCCCCCTCCTAGCGCCTTCTCTCATGCTGGCGCTCCACCGCCTACGCCGTCCCTGCTCCCCGCATGGACGGCGTCGCTCTTTTTAAGAAATAGCTCTGGGTTCCATGGCCGGAATGAGATGCCAGTACGGAGATTCGGTATATCCCGGCACGTGCGTACGCATGAGGTCATGCACGCAGGAAGCAAACGCTCCCACATGATCGGCCTTGAGTGCCGGGCGCAAAAGATCCGTATATGCAGCGTCACGCGCAAATCTGAGAAGCATGACAATTTCTTCTTCTATAGCGCGGGAGGCAAACCAATCTTGCGGAAATTTTAAAACACAATTGGTACAAACCAACCCGCCACGGCCGTCATGCCAGCGGAAAGAAAGAGGGACAATATCGTCTTTGCAGGAGAGGCAGGAAGTCAGTTCCAAATCGTAACCAAGCAGACGAAGTAATCGCAAAAGGAATCCGCCGAGCAAAAGAGTGTTTCGGGTGAGAGGAAGCGAAGGAACGGCGTCAAGAAATCGAAGGAGTCCTAAAAATTCTTCGTAGAGATCTAAATCTTCAAAATCAGGTTTAACGGTCTTATCCAGTAACGCTCCGGCGGCAGAAGCGAGCAGGCGATGTTCAAGTGAATTGGCTAACCCGGAAAATGCCTCTCTCCGCTCCACACCTATCACCGTCATCTGGCGCGCGCCGCGGATAATCTCCAGATCCACTATGGCGTACAGGGAAAGATGCGCGGAAAGTTTTGCTTTGCCTTTCCGGGCCCCGCGGCCAATAAACTCAATTTTCCCGTGCCTAGGGGTTAAAGCGCGGTAACGCGTATCCGCTTCTCTGTGCGGTTCCGCCGTTAAAATAATTGCTTCAGTTTTGAGTGCCGACCACATAATTTGTTGCCCCTTCATCAAAAAATGCTTGGAGAATGAGCATGGCAGCAATCGCGTCCTCACCTGCGGTTCCGCCGTATTCAGAGCGGATTCTGCGTGCTTCCGTGGAAGAAAACTGCTCGTCCACTACAGAGACTAAGAGGCCGCTCGCCTCCCCCAGGGCCTTCACAAACGCTACCACACGCAACAGCTGATCTTCATTCTGACTGGCGTTCGTAGGAATAGGCAGGCCCACCACAAAAGCTTCTATTCCTTCGCTTTTCACTATTTCTAAAACACGCGGGATGGTTTCCTTACCACCAGCAATCACGTCAAAAGGAACCGCCACGGCTGCCGTGCTGTCCCCTACTGCAAGACCGGTCTTCCTCATGCCGTAATCAATGCCGAGATACTTCACAGAGGAAGAGAGAAGCCCCGCTTAATGACTGCACCGTTGGACATGACCGGTAAATCTACGCCCGCTTCATACACACCATCGCCGTCATCGGCAAACAAAAGTGCAAAATAATCGTTTTCAGCAGAAAGCGTTGTGGGTATTTGGTAATCAATATACGTTCCTGCCTTCAAATACGGAGAAGAAGAAATGATCGGGCCAGGAGCTTCGCCTATAGCCTGATGAATAACAACAAACCCAGGCTTCACAAGGGTGGCGCTTACTTTTACAAAATCTTTCTGATCTTTGGCTGGCGCAATCACCACTAAGTCACTCCCTGTGACTTCAACGGGTTTGTACGTAATCTCCGGAGCCTGAGGAGCAAAGGCAAAAAACGCTCCTACGAGGAGAATAATGAAAACCACCACGCCTATTCCCAACCAATCTTCTTTTTTAAGCAGCATAGGATTTCAAACGTTCCTTAATATACGCCTCGTTCTTTTCTTCTAGAGCTTCGTAATCCACAAAAAAATCATGTGTCCCTACCCTCACCTCGTATCCGCCATCATACGTATTCTCGGTCACATAGACCACCTCGTCAATCCCAAAATCCTTAATAGTCTGACGGAGAAATTCCTCATGCAGGGCTGCATGTTCATGCATAACTAGAGTCCGATGTTTGGAAGCGGAGTCAAAATCTCCGGCCCCTCCGGAAGAACAGCGATGGTTACTTCAAAATGTGCAGCCAATGACCCATCTGTGGTCACAATCGTCCAGCCATCTTTACCGGTCATCACGTCATCCGTGCCGAGGGTGAGCATAGGCTCAATAGCCAGACACATACCAGACTTGAGTGGCACTTTAGGAAAACCTCCGCCCGTATAGTTAGGAACATGCGGTGATTCGTGGACCGCGTGGCCCACACCGTGACCTACGAGTGACTTTACTATCCCGTATTTCTTTTGATTGACCGCGCCTTCCACGGCAGCACTAATATCACGAACGTCACCGCCCACAAGTGCAGCCTCTACTCCGGCCATCATAGATGCTCTGGTAGCAATCAGAAGATCCGTACACTCCTTGGAAATCTTCCCTACAGGCACGGTAACGGCCATGTCCGTACACATTTTTTTATACCAACAGCCAATATCCAGGCCCACAATGTCTCCTTCGTTTAAAACAACTCCCCTGGAACCAACTCCATGCACCACCTCCTCATTCACAGAAATACATACCGTGGAGGGAAACGGTATCTTACTGCCACCCTTGTAGCCCTTAAATGAAGGCGTGCCTCCGGCCTCCTCAATCACGTGGGTAGCAATGTCGTCCAACTCGCGCATGGTCACACCAGGCTTCACCGCGTCTACCGCCGCCTGCAGAGCACGAGAAAGCAGCACTCCGCCTTCGCGTAGTGCCTGGATCTCTTCAGTTGTTTTTATCATCGCCATAAAAATATTTTTGCAGGCGATTTCGCCCGCTTACAATACAAAGGAACGTTTGATTTCGGAAGCAACCGCTTCAATAGTCCCCGTGCCGTCCACATCTCGTACAATACCGCGTTTCCGGTATTCCTCAATCATTGGCAGGGTGTCAGCTTCATAGATATCCAAACGGCGAGCAATAACATCCGGCGTATCATCCGTGCGATTTTCCAGTTCCGCACGCTTGCTCAAGCGCTCTATCGAAACCGCTCTTGGGATAGTGATCACAATAACTGCCGTTGGCTGATCACAATCTTCAAAGGCTAAGAACTGTTCAATATTCCGTGGGAAGCCGTCCAGAATATACCCGTCCTTGGCGTCAGGGAGTCCCAAGCGTTTCAAAAGAACTTCCTTCACTACTACGTCGGGAACCAAGCTGCCACTGTTTAAGATACTCTGAATCTTTTCTGACAGCTCACCCCCGGCACTCGCTTCCTCCCGGAGGAGATGCCCCATAGACAGGTGCGGGATACCAAGATATTCGGACAAAATGGTGGCCTGTGTGCCCTTGCCGCATCCCTGGGGACCTAAGATGAAAATTCTATGCATAAATAGAGGAAATGATCATATACTAAACCGCTTGAAATAAAAAGGCGGGGATGAATCCCCGTCTTTTTATTTCGCCTCGTAGGAGCGCATGGAGAGCTGGGCCTCTACCTGTTTTACAATGTCCACAATCACGGAAACCACGATGATCACGGAAGAGCCACCCACCACCAGGTTCTGGGTACCGGTCACTTCCTGCATGATCACCGGAAGAACAGCAATGATGCCAAGGAAAGCTGCACCAAGAAGAAGGATGCGATTCACTACCCACTGAAGGTACTTTGCGGTCTGCTCTCCTGGACGAACGCCCGGAATAAAGCCGCCCTGTTTCTGGAGGTTCTCGGCTACCTGCTCCGGCTTAAACACCACGGAGGCGTAGAAGAACGTGAAGGCAAAAACGAGAATGAAGTACACCACACCGTAGAAGGTGTTATTGCCAAAAAGCGCGATGGTCTTGGTAGCAAAATCTCGAACAACCTGCGTCTTTGCATCTGTGAAGAACTGCGCCACAAGCGGCGGCAGAACAATCAGGGAAAGCGCAAAGAGAATAGGGATCATACCGCCCATGTTCACGCGGAGCGGAAGCGAGGAGGTCATAGAGGAGCCACCAGAAGCGCCGCCACGAGCGTACTGCACCGGAATGTTCCGCTGAGCCTCACTAACCACTACCACGCCCACCACCGTCACGAGGGTCAGACCCACGTAGAGGAGAATGTTCATGGTGTCAGAAGAGGTATACGTAGAGAAAGACTGGGCAATGAATCCTGGGAAGGAGGCAATGATACCGGCAAAAATCATGATGGAAATACCGTTACCCATCTTGAGCTCTGAGATGAGCTCACCAAGCCACATGAGGAACACGGTACCAGCTGCCAAACAAATCATGGCAATCAAGTAATCCACTGGGGAAAGCGCAATATTCGCTCCAGCCAAAGCACCCTGACGCGTCAAAAGCGCAATCAAGCTGTACCCCTGCAAGAAGGCAAGCGGCACGGTAGCAAAACGCGTCCAGCGGTTAATCTTCTGTCTTCCCTGTTCTTCCTTCTGCATCTCCTCAATAGACGGGAAGATCATTCCAAGGAGCTGGAAGATGATGGAAGAAGTGATGTACGGCCCTACGCCGAGCGCCACAATGGAGAAGCTTTTCAGCGTTCCGCCGGAGAAGATGTTCAGGAGCCCAAGGAACTGGTTTCCTGAGAGAAGCGCCGAGAGACCGGATGCGTCAATACCCGGAACCGGGATGTGAGCGGCAACGCGGAAAACCGTTATCGCGAGGATAATGAGAAATAACCCGCGGCGAAGTTCCGGCGTTTTCAAGATGCGCAAGACGGCGTTCATAAGAACTTGTTAAGCTTCGATTTTTCCACCAGCAGCCGTAATCTTTGCGGCAGCAGATGCAGACACCTCACAGTTCTTCACGGTCACTGGATGCGTGAGTTCTCCCGTACCCAAAAGCTTCACCGTACGATCATTGGAAGGAATCAATCCCTTCTTGGCAAGCGTACGCGGTGTCACTACTTCATTTGCAAGGTAGGTCTTCTCAAGCTCTCCCACGTTCACACTATAATCCTTTGCCGCAAGTGAGCGGAAACCGCGCAACTTTGGCGTAGCGAGCATGGTGTGACGCATACCCAAACGCTTAAGGCCACCCACACCGGAGCGTGAGCTTTGGCCCTTCTGTCCGCGGCCGGCGGTCGTACCCTTAGAGCTCAAGCCGCGACCCACGCGCTTCTTGGAACTCTTTGCGCCAAATCCTGAGCGCAAATTTGAAAGCGTAATTGCCATAGAGTTTATTTGCTCTTTGCCACAACGTGCGTTGATGGCAGTTTCGCAAGGCCACGGAGCGCCAGGAAAGTTGCCTTGGCGTTATTAATCTTGTTTTTTGAACCGAGAATCTTTGAGACCGCGTTCGGCACGCCCGCAAGTTCCAAAACAATACGTGTCGGTCCACCGCTCTTCAATCCCGTACCCTTAGGAGCCGGTTTCAAGAGCACAATAGCAGCAGCAAACTTTCGGTTGATCTGGTGCGGAATGGTTTCGTTCACAAGCGGAACCGTAACCATATTTCTCTTGGCCTGACGGAAAGCTTTTTCCACGGCCATGGCTACGTCTCCACCCTTCGCTACGCCAAAACCTACACGGCCACGGCGATCGCCGATGACCAATGAAGCGCGGAAACGCATGCGCTTACCACCCTTGGTAACACGGGTCACACGTGCGAGCTCTAAAATCTTCTGCTCGAATTCACGTGGTTCGCGCTCCGGGCGTCCACCGCCACTGCGGCGCTGACCACCACCGGCACCACCGCGTCCGGCCTGGCCGCCACGGTTTCCGCCCTGAGGACCTCCGGCATTTCTGCGTGGTCCGCGGTTGCCCTGAGGAGCTGCACCCGCCGTAGTTGGTTGAGTTGTTTTTACTGCTTCTTCCATATGATTAGAACTGAAGTCCACCTTCACGTGCGGCATCGGCAAGCGCCTTCACCCGTCCATGATATCGGTAGGAACCTCGATCAAAAATGACCGTTGTAATGCCTGCTGCCTTTGCTTTCTCGGCCACTTCCTTGCCAATGGCTGCCGCTACTTCCATAGCCTTCTTGCCCTTCTTCTCAAGCTTCATGTCAGAAGCTGCGGCCAGCGTGCGGCCGTTTGCGTCATCAATCAGCTGGACGCTGACGTGCTTGAGTGAACGGAACACGCTCATGCGCGGACGCTCCTTGGTGCCCGAAATCTTCGCACGCGTTCTGATAGCGCGGCGCTTAGCTTGTGCTCGTTTTGCAATGATGTCTTTTGGAGTCATACGGTTTACTTATCGCTCTTCGCAGCCTTACCGGCCTTGCGACGGACGATTTCGTCAGTGTATTTGAAGCCCTTACCCTTGTACGGTTCCGGCTTTTTCAGCGAACGAATCTCTGCTGCAGCGCGACCTACGGCCTCGGCATCAATGCCGGAGAGGGTCAACACGTTTCCAGCAATGGACACAGCAACACCTTCGGGAAGTTCGTAATCAACATCATGGGAGAAGCCGAGAGAAAACAGGAGGCCTTTGCCCTTGAGGTTCATTTTGAAACCCACGCCGTTCAATTCAAGCGTTTTAGAGAATCCGTCCGTAACACCGGTAACCATTTTAGCCAGAAGTGCGCGCATAGTTCCCCAGAGCGGACGATCGTCTTTTTCTGGATCGTTGACGGTAACGTCAAGACGCGCGCCCGTTTCTGAGGCGGTCTCCGTAACGGTGGCGTGAGGATGAAGCTTGAGCGTGAGCTCGCCCTTCGGTCCCTTGATCGTTACGTCTTTGTCCTTCAAGCTGACGCTGACGCCAGCGGGAAGGAAAATAGGTTTTTTACCGATTCGAGACATATTAGTACACTTCGCAAATAAGCTCTCCGCCCAAACGACGCTTGCGCGCTTCATTGCTCGTCATAAGACCATTTGGCGTTGAGAGAATGGCAATGCCATATCCTGAACGGACGGTCTTCAAGTCATCAGCCTTCACGTAAACGCGGCGGCCAGGCTTGCTGACACGCTTCAGGCTGGAAACTTTAGGGGCACCATCAAGGTCATAGCTGATCTTGAGCTTGAGGACAGGGCGATCAGCCTTTTCTCCTGCTTCAACAGAAGCCAGGAATCCTTCAGCCTCAAGAATCTTCGCAATGGCAAACTTCATGCGCGAGAGTGGCATTTCCACGTCCCGAGCTTTCACCATAGCCGCGTTGCGGATACGGGTGATCATGTCTGAAATAGGATCGGTCATCATAGAAGTTTACCAGCTAGCTTTTCGAACGCCCGGAATCTCTCCGACGTTTGCAAGTTCACGGAAGCAGATACGGCAGAGGCCGAAGGCTCGCATGAAGAAGCGCTTTCGACCACAGCGCCAGCATCGGTTTACCCGACGCGTCATGAACTTTGGGGTCTTTTTGGATTTGGCGATTTGATTGGTAGTTGCCATATCTTATTTCTGCTCTTTCTTAGCAAACGGGAAGCCGAGAGCTCTGAAAAGAGCAACGCCCTCTTCATGATTCTTTGCGGTAGTGGTGATGGTCACCTGCAGGCCGTGGAGTGATTCCACTTCATCCGGAGGAATTTCCGGGAATGCCGTGTGTTCCGTAAAGCCGTAGTTGAAGTTTCCGTCTCGGTCCACGGAAGATTCCGGGACTCCGCGGAAGTCGCGGATACGAGCGAAGGCAATGCGGGAAAGCTTCTCCAAGAAGTCCCACATCTTGTCTCCGCGAAGCGTGGTGGAAACACCTACCACCATGCCCTCACGAACCTTGAATCCGGCAATAGACTTGCGCGCCTTCGTTTTCAAAGGCTGCTGGCCTGAGATGCGGCGGAGCGTGTCCACTACTACATCTGCAAACTTTGCATCTTTGCCTTTGCCAAACCCAGCGTTCAGCGTGATCTTCATGACGTGCGGCGTCTCGTGGACATTTTTCAAACCGAAGTCCTTGCGGAGTGCAGGTCCGAGAGTCTTCGTAAATTGTTCTTTGAGATTTTGCATACCTAGCCGATCACTTTTGTGGTTTTCTTGGTGCGGAGCACGCGGACCTTCTTGCCTTCCTTGTCTGTGGAGTACCCTACGCGGCCATGTTCCTTACCCTCCACAAGCGCCACGTTTGAAACGCGCACTGGAGCGTTAAAGTTCACACGCTGCCCTTTTGGTTTCTCGCCGTTCACACCCTTACCTTTTGGCTTCAGGTGACGAACGCTTTGTCTCAAGCCTTCAACAACTACGAGCCCAAGCTTAGGAAATGCCTGCGTGACCTTTCCTTCCTTGCCCTTGTCTTTCCCCACCATGATGCGAACGGTGTCGCCGGTTTTGATTTTCATATAGAGGAAATTAGAGGACTTCAGGAGCAAGGGAAACGATCTTCGCGAATCCAGCCTGGCGAAGTTCGCGAGCGACTGGTCCAAAGATACGTGTTCCGCGCGGATCTTTCGTGGCGCGGTTGATGAGCACGGCTGCGTTCTCATCAAAGCGGATGTAGGAACCGTCCTTGCGACGCACTTCTTTGCGGGTGCGCACAATCACGGCGTGGACTACGTCGCTTTTCTTGACCGGGTTATGTGGATCAGCAGTCTTTACAACCGCCGTTACCACATCTCCCAGGCGCGCGTAGCGCTTTTTGTAGCCGCCAAGGACACGGATGACCTGGAGCTTTTTGGCGCCGCTGTTATCTGCAGCGACGATCATTGATCGATGTTGAAGCATATAAATGGACTATGCTTTTGAAACAACTCTCCAACGCTTCAGTGCTGAAAGCGGGCGAGTTTCTTCAATCACAACCTTATCCCCGGACTGAATGTCCGGTGATTCGTTATGCGCAAGATATTTTGCGCTCACCGCGTAACGCTTACCGTACTTTGGATGCACCACGGTGCGGTCCACACGTACAGAAACCGTCTTCATCATCTTCATAGAGACGACGGTGCCGATCAAACGGCGGCGACGCGGAGTTGGCTTTGTTGTGTTTGTCATATTAAGTCTTTGATGCGGTGACCTTGTGGAGCATGCGAGCGATGTCCTTGCGAACTTCGCGGATAGAACGCACGTCCGGGAGCTGGTTCATAGAACGCTTGAGGCGAAGTTCATGCAGCTGTGCACGAGACTCAGACACGAGAGCGAGCAGCTCTTTTTCTTCCTTACCTTGGAGATCTTTATACTGCATATTAGTTGCGTGTAATGATCTTGGTTTTTACAGGAAGTTTGTAGGCCGCGAGGCGGAAAGCCTCTTTGGCTACCTCAGGTTCTACGCCGTCCATCTCGAACATCACAGTTCCAGCGCGTACTGGGGTCATGTAGTAATCCACGCCACCCTTACCTTTACCCATCGGAGCTTCTGCGCCGTGGTTCGTAACTGGGTGATCAGGGAAGATACGGATCCAGATCTTTCCTCCGCGCTTGATAGCGCGCGTCATAGCGCGACGCGCTGCTTCAATCTGGCGGGCGGTGACCCAAGCTTCAGTGATCGCTTTCAAGCCGTAGGTGCCAAAGGCAACATCCAGCTTCTGCGTGGCAAGACGATCACCAACGGTGCGTCTCTTATGCCACTTGCGATATTTCATTTTTTTAGGAAGCAACATATCGGCTTAGCGATTATTTCCTGAACGAGAACGAGGAGCACGTGCCGGGCGGCGTTCGCCGGCTTCAGCGGACTGTGCTTCAGGCTTTACTTCGCCTTCAAACACGTCACCACGGTAAATCCATACCTTCACACCAATCACGCCGTAAACCGTAGTTGCGCGGACACGAGCAAAGTCAATGTCTGCACGGAGGTTATGAAGCGGAATGCTGCCCTGAGCAATGGTTTCTGTTCGGGCAATTTCTGCGCCGTTCAAACGGCCGGAAAGCGTGAGCTTTACTCCCTTTGCTCCACCCTTCATGACGCGCTCAATAGCCATCTTCATGGAGCGGCGGAATGGGAGGCGGCGCTCAATATCAAGCGCAATAGCCTGACCCACAATTTCTGCGGCCAAGTTTGGACGAGAAACTTCCGTAACATTGATGTTCAACGTTACGCGGCGGCCGCGATAGAAGGTCTTCAAGATTTTCTTCTTGAGGTCTTCAATTCCGGCACCGGAGCGACCAATCACGAATCCTGGCTTTGCAGCGTGGATGGTGATGGTGAGCTGCTTTGGCGTGCGCTCAATTCCTACATCATTCAACCCTGCATCTTTGAGGTTCTTACGGAAGAATTCTCTAAGCTCAACATCTTCCTGAAGTTGAGAGACGAAATTCTTACCGCGAGCAAACCACTTGGAATCCCAAGAGTAGATGGTTGAAAGGCGGAATACTTTTGGATGGACTTTATGACCCATAGGAATTTAAGCGGCGGATGCCTTCTTTTTATTCACAGCTTTCTTCACCTTCTTTGCTTCGGCGCCTGCACTCACCACGATGGTGATATGTGACATGCGGAGGCGAATAGGCGTGGCGCGTCCCTGTGCCCGAGGGGTGTGACGCTTGATCTTTGGACCTTCATCCACGAAAGCCTTGGAAACCATGAGACTCTTTTCATCGAGCTTCAAGTTATTCACGGCGTTCGCAACAGCAGAGTTCAAAGCTTTCAAAACGGGTTTGGCAGAAATCTTCGTGGACACCAAGAGCTGGCGACGGGCAGCCTCAATAGTGAGCCCACGGATGAGCCCAATGACGAGACGCGTCTTTCTTGGCGCGATACGAACGAATCTTGCTTTGCTAATTGCTTCCATACATTTTAGCGGCTGATCTTTTTATCAGGCGCGGGAGCTGCGGCGGCCGGTGCTGCAGCAGGAGCTGCGGCAGCGGCGGTCTTACCAGCGTGACGGACAAACTTACGCGTAGGCGCAAATTCTCCAAGCTTGTGACCTACCATGTTCTCCACCACACGTACCTGGATAAAATCCTTGCCGTTATGTACTCCGAAGGTGAATCCCACCATGCCTGGAGTAATAGTAGAGGAACGCGACCACGTCTTCACGACAGTCTTATCTCCCGGGCGCAGCTTATCAACCTTCTTCTGAAGGTGAGCGGCGACGAACGGTCCTTTTTTTAAACTTCGTGTCATAGGTTAGGCTGCGCGATTCTTATCGTGGTTGCGGCGGCGAACGATCATCTTGTCAGAAGCCTTCTTCTTACGGGTCTTCACACCAAGCGCTGGCTTACCAGTAGGCGTCTTAGGATGCTTAAGACCAATAGAGTTTCTAGCTTCACCTCCACCGTGCGGGTGATCCACAGGGTTCATGGCCTTACCACGAACACTTGGGCGGATACCGCGCCAACGGCTGCGGCCTGCTTTACCCCAGCGGACCAGACCCCAATCAGGGTTTGAAACAGTTCCGATGGTGGCCATACAGGTCTTCAGTACTCGGCGCATTTCGCCGGACGGAAGACGGAGCGTAGCGTGATCTCCTTCAATAGCAAGGAGTTCAGCTGCGGTTCCTGCACCGCGGACTACCTGTCCACCGGCGCCTGGCTGGAGCTCAAGGTTAAACACCTGCATACCCACCGGGATCTTTTCAAGCGGGAAACGGTTGCCAACGGCTGGCTCACCTTTTTCCTTGCTCGTAATGACCGTCATGCCGACCGTCATACCATGCGGAGCGAGCACGTACGTCTTCTCTCCATCTGCGTAAGCAAGAAGGGCAAGACGTGCGCCACGGTTCGGATCGTATTCAATGGTCTGCACCTTGGCAGGGATATCAAATTTTGTGCACTTCCAGTCAACAATACGTACATGCGTACGGCTTCCACCGCCACGATGACGAACGGTGATCTTTCCGCCTGCGCCGCGACCGGCCATCTGCTTGCGGGCAAAGAGAAGTGACTTTAAAGGCTTCGCACTCGTCACGTCAGCAAAAGACTGAACGCTTGATTTGCGGCGGCCTGCGGTTGTAGGTTTATAATTCTTAATCGGCATACACTAGAGCGTGAAGAGATCGATTCTCGTTCCTTTTGGTACCGTGACCAGCGCTTTCTTCCAATCGCTTGCGCGGCTCTGGACTCCGCCGAAGCGTTTCTCCTTGCCGTGCACGCGCATGATGTTCACGCTCGTAGGGATGACCTTGTAAAGTTCGCGGAAAGCGTCCCGTACTTCCGTGCGGTTCGCGCTTGCCATGACCTCAAAGACATAAACGCCTTCATCAGACAAGTGAGCGCTCTTTTCCGTCACGAGCGGCTGAAGCTTGACGCGCATGGAAAGTTCGGAAAAACCGCTCTTCAACACACGTTTCTCTTCAGTCTTCACTTCTTTTGCTTCTGCTTTCTTCACGGTCTTTTTCACTTTTGTCTCTCCCGCTTTCTCGTCCAAAGACGCCGGGGTCTTTTTTTTGAAGATAGCCATATTAGAGAGCAAAAGTCTGTTCAAGAATCTCGATCGCTGCCTTTGAGGCAACTACTACGGAGTACTTGGCCAAATCTCTGACGTTCAAGCTATGTGCATACATGCTGTCCGTCTTTGGCAAGTTCTTCAAAGCCTTGATCATGTTGTTATCTCCGGAAGTGAGGAGCACGAGAGCGGACTTCTTAGCATGCGGGAGCGCCATTCTCATGTTCGCTGCAAGCTTAGTTTTTGCTTCCTTGAGACCCATGTCTTCAACGGCAATGAACAAATCTTCTCTGAGCTTATCCGTGAGCAACATGGCCAGTGCCAAACGCTTGGTCTTTTTATTCACCTTCAAGGAGAAATTCTGTTCCTTGTGTGGACCGTGCGTGACACCACCACCAATCCAGATAGGTGAACGGCTAGAACCGTGACGAGCACGTCCTGTTCCCTTCTGTTTCCATGGCTTTCGTCCTCCTCCGCGCACTTCTGAACGATCTTTTACGTGAGCGTGAATAGCACGGCTGTTGGCATCCTGAGCGGTGATAACACCGTGGATAACGGAAAGCTTTGGTTCCACAGCAAAAAGCTTGTCGGAAAGTGGAATCATTCCGGCTTCTTTGCCTTCAAGAGTGTAAAGTTTTACTTCAGCCATACATTTCCGTCAGTGGTATGAATCGTCACGAGACCTCCGCGAGCTCCAGGAACTGCACCCTTCACACCGAGAATGTTTCTTTCTTTATCAATGGTGATGACCTCCAAATTTTTCACCGTTACGCGATCTCCACCCATCCGTCCAGCCATGCGCATGCCTTTAAACACGCGCTGGATGCCGCCGGCTCCAATGGAACCAGACTTACGGAGCTGATCTTTGTGACCGTGGGTAGAAGGGTGACCGCGGAAGCCATGGCGTTTAACAACACCCTGGAAACCGTGACCCTTACTCGTTCCCGTGACCGCAATTTCGTCTCCAACGGCGAAAGCTTCCACGGAAATAACTGCGCCCGGCTCAAGCGTCTCGCCCTCCTTCAGGCGAAGCGTGCGCAAATGCGTGAACGCTTCTTTTCCCTGAGCTTTGGCAGGATGCTTCTTTTTACCAAATCCGATCAGCGCTACATCGTGGCCGGCGTCATCTTTGGTGATGCGGGCAACGGTGCAAGGACCGGCCTCAATAAGCGTTACCGCGACTGAGGTGCCATCCTCACGGAAGGCCTGGGTCATTTCAAGTTTTGTACCAATGATATATTTCATAGAATCATGCGTTCATGCCGTAAAAGGCAGTGGAACGTTTCTCTTTTGAAAGAAAAAGACCAGAAGTCTTCATTGAAGACTTCTAGCCTGAAGTATCGTGCCCGAAAATCGTTCGGGGACTCGTACCATCAGGTTGTTTTCTCTCAAAGTGTGAATAGGCAATCTCCTCACAGAACTCCGCACGAAGCTTCGGGAAGGTTTTCCATAAATGGATCTTTCTTTCCGGTTCGCTGTAGGAGGTTTCGTACGGGACTGCGATCAGGGAATTTCTTTTGAAACTCGCTTATCGCAGGCCCGCACAGGCACATTACATTTTTATTTCTACGTCTACTCCGGCGGGCAAGTTGAGGCTCATCAGAGCGTCAATCGTGCGTTCCGTAGGATTCACGATGTCGATCAAGCGTTTATGGATACGCATCTCGTATTGATCACGGGATGTCTTATCAATAAAGGTTGAGCGGTTCACCGTGTAGCGGCGGCGATCCGTAGGCAGTGGTACTGGGCCGAGCACACTGGCTCCGCTGCGTTCCGCTGTTTTGATGATCGTAACCGTAGCCGTATCTATGATCTTGTGATCATAGGCTCGGATCTTGATGCGGATCCGTGACTGTGTGTCAGCGGGCGCTTTTGTTTTTGCAGTTTCAGCCATACGAACAAAGGACATTTTTCTACAGAGGTAGGGGCGGGTTTTAAGCCGCCCCTACATGTGGGAGATTATTCAAGAATTTTTACCACAACTCCAGCACCAACCGTGCGGCCACCTTCGCGAAGCGCGAAGCGTGTCTTATCTTCAAGAGCCACTGGGCTCATGAGGGTAACAATACAGTTCACCGTATCTCCAGGCATAACCATTTCGGTTCCTTCTGGGAGAGTGATCTCACCCGTCACGTCAGTCGTGCGGATGTAGAACTGTGGCTTGTAACCTTTGAAGAACGGCTTGTGACGACCACCTTCCTCCTTTGTAAGCGCGATCATTTCGGCCTCAAATTTGGTGTGTGGAGTTACAGAACCTGGCTTAGCAAGAACCTGACCGCGTTCTACGTCAGTCTTCTTTACACCACGCAGAAGTACGCCAGCATTGTCTCCGGCCATACCGGAATCAAGCGACTTGTTGAACATTTCGATACCCGTAACCACCGTTTTCTGGGTGTCACGAAGACCGATGATTTCAACTTCATCGTTCACCTTAACAATACCGCGCTCAATACGTCCGGTAACCACCGTTCCACGACCTTCAATAGAGAAGACGTCTTCAACAGACATGAGGAAAGGCTTTTCCGTTTCACGGACTGGATCAGGAACAAATTCATCAAGAGCCTTAATAAGGTCAAGGATTGGCTTGGCTGCTACATCATCAGCTGGATTCTCAAGAGCCTTGGAAGCAGAACCGCGGATAACCGGGGTGGTGTCTCCAGGGAAACCGTACTTGGTCAAAAGGTCACGCACTTCCTGTTCAACAAGGTCAAGAAGTTCAGGGTCATCAACGAGGTCAACTTTGTTCAAGAAAACAATGATGCATGGAACACCAACCTGACGAGCGAGCAAAATGTGCTCGCGGGTCTGTGGCATAGGACCGTCAGCGGCGGAAACCACGAGAATAGCTGCATCCATCTGCGCAGCACCCGTGATCATGTTCTTCACGTAGTCCGCGTGACCTGGACAGTCAACGTGGGCGTAGTGACGCTTCTCTGAGGAGTATTCAACGTGTGACGTGGCAATGGTAACGATCTTTGAGGAATCACGAACCGTACCGCCTTTGGCGATATCAGCGTATGACTTCACCTTACCAAGACCGCGGGCAGCGGAAACTGCCGTCAAAGCTGCGGTAGTGGTGGTCTTACCGTGGTCAACGTGACCGATGGTGCCGACGTTCAAGTGCGGCTTTTCACGAAGGAATGCTTCTGCCATATCTATGAGGAGCGTTTTTTCCCCGTTTAGGAGAAAAGGCGCAAAGATAATGAAAATTTCTAAGATTGAAATGCGCGAAGAGTGTAACAGAATCAATAAGGATACGCAAGGGGTGACGGGGGCAGATGCGCAGCGTGAGGCCCTAAAAAACCTCAAAAAAAGAAAAAGCCTGTATTTACAGGCCTTTTCTTAAACCGCCTCCATGTAAAACTGCTCCTCCCCCGCTTCTTTTTGGGCATTTCTTCGGGCAATAGGCTGGCGCTCTTCCTCGGCCCGCTCCCCCAATTCGTTGGCGGGATTAGGTGCCACCGGAACCATTTCCGGCTCTTCCATGACCATAGCTGCCATAACCTGTTCCTCAAGGGCCGCTGGGTCAAACTCCCCTTCTAGCTCCCCCTCTGCCCCGTCATTTGCTTCATCTTGGCCAAAATCCGCCGCTACGAAAGGCGCAGACTCTGAAACATCCGGAGCAAATCCTTCTTGGTGGTCTTCACTTTTTGCACTCCGGCGAAAGCTTTTGTAATCAAGGAGGCCCTCATACTCCGCAAGCGGCAAAATCACGACCGGCTCTTTACCGGATGGATCCGTCACAATAAGACGATCCCCCGTCCTTTGCGCTAACTTGAGCAACCGTTCAAATTGGGAATTCTGCATATGCGGCAATCTTATGTAGTCAGATGAGGAAAGTCAAAGGATGAGAGGGAAAAGAAAAACGACCCCGTAAAAGGGTCGTTTTTCTTTTCCTTACTTTCCTGAACGTTCTTTGATAATGGTTTCTGAAACGTTGCGTGGAACTTCTACGTATTCCCCGAACTCCATAGAGTAAGAGGCACGTCCCTGCGTCATAGAACGCAAGTGCGTAGCGTAGCCGAACATTTCTGCGAGTGGAACGGTGGCACGGATAGCTTTCACATTTCCGCGATCCATCATCTCCAGGATCTGTCCGCGCTTTGCATTCAAGTCTCCAACAACCGTACCCATGAAATCTTCCGGAGTAACCACTTCTACTTTCATGACCGGCTCAAGAAGCACTGGCTTAGCATTTTTAATTGCTTCCTGGAACGCCATAGAGCCCGCCATCTTAAAGGCCGCTTCATTGGAGTCCACATCGTGGTAAGAACCATCAAACACCGTAGCCTTAATGTTGATGAGCGGGAAGCCTGCCAAGACACCCTTATCACAAGCTTCACGTGCACCCTTTTCAATTGGCGCGATGAATTCACGTGGAATGGCTCCACCCTTCACCTCATCAAAGAACATAAAGTTCTCATGCTCTTCTGCATCTGTGTTTGGTTCTACGCGGAGCCAAGCGTGGCCGTACTGACCACGTCCACCGGACTGCTTCACGTACTTACCTTCACCTTCAGCAGCAGCACGGATGGTTTCGCGGTAACTTACCTGCGGCTTACCTACCGTTACTTCTACGCCGTACTCACGCTTCATGCGGTCCACCATGATTTCCAGGTGAAGTTCGCCCATACCGGCGATGATGGTCTGGTTTGTATCCTTATCCGTAGACACATGGAACGTAGGATCTTCTTCCATGAGCTTTGAAAGCGCCATACCCATCTTCTCCTGGTCAGCCTTAGTCTTAGGCTCAATAGCCTGAGAGATAACTGGACGCGCGAAGCTGATAGATTCAAGCACAATAGGGTGCTCCGGATCACACATGGTGTGGCCAGTAGCGGTACCCTTCAGACCTACGGCAGCAGCGATTTCACCGGCGTACACCTGGTCTACTTCCTCACGAGAGTTGGCGTGCAAACGAACAATGCGAGACAGACGCTCCTTTTCTCCGGTAGTGGAGTTCAAAACGTAGGAACCTGCTTTCACGCTGCCGGAATACACACGGAAGAAGGCGAGCTTACCCACAAACGGGTCAGCGGCAATCTTAAAGGCGAGGGCGGCAAATGGTGCGTCATCCTTAGGAAGACACTCAATGAGCTCCTCTGGGTTGTCCGGGTTAAAACCTGTTACCGCTGGGCGATCAAGTGGGGATGGCAAGAATTCAATCACGGCATCAAGCATCTGCTGTACGCCCTTGTTTTTCAAAGATGATCCACAGATAACTGGGAAGATGTTCATGGCTACAACGCCCTTGCGGAGCGCAGCTTTCAAATCCGGCACGGCAATTTCTTCACCAGCCAAATACCGCTCCATGAGAATTTCATCATTCTCCACAATAGCTTCCACCAATTCTCCGCGATACTTCTCTACCTTCTCTTTGTATTCTTCAGGAACATCAATCTCATCAATCTCCTTACCAAGGTCATCCTTGTAGACGTACGCCTTGCGGGTAAAGAGATCGATCAGGCCAACGAAGTTTGCTTCCGTTCCAATAGGGAGCTGGATAGGATAGGCCTTAGTGGAAAGACGTTTGTGAATGGAATCAAGATCTTTGTAAAAGTCAGCGCCTGTGCGGTCAAGCTTGTTGATATAGCAAACACGCGGCACATGATATTTATCAGCCTGGTGCCAAACAGTTTCTGACTGCGGTTCCACGCCAGCAACACCGTCAAAAACAGTTACTCCTCCGTCCAAGACGCGAAGAGAACGCTCCACTTCAACCGTGAAGTCTACGTGGCCCGGGGTATCAATGATGTTAATACGGTGATCCTTCCAGAAACAGGTGGTGGCAGCCGCAGTGATGGTGATACCACGCTCCTGCTCTTGCTCCATCCAGTCCATAGTGGCCTCACCCTCATGCACCTCACCAATCTTGTGCTTCTTTCCGGTATAGAAAAGCACGCGCTCTGTGGTAGTAGTCTTGCCGGCGTCAATATGCGCAATGATACCGATGTTTCGTACCCGTTCTAGTGGATAGTCGCGGTTCATAAAAATATTGCGGGGAACTTCCCTTCCCCATTAAATTACCGAGCAAGGTGAGCGAACGCACGGTTAGCTTCTGCCATACGCTGCACATCAGCGCGCTTCTTCACGGCCTCTCCTTCATTCTTAGCAGCGAGCATGATTTCTTCTGCGAGCTTTTCAGCCATAGGCTTGCCCTTCTTGCCACGAGCAGCTTCGAGCACCCAGCGGTACGCCAAAGCGTAGCGGCGATCACCGCGCACTGGCATAGGCACCTGGTAGTTTGCACCACCCACGCGCTTAGATTTCACTTCAACGGTAGGAGTGATGTTCTTCAAAGCGTTATCAAACACATCCATGGGATTCTGTTTGGTTTCTGCTTCAATAATTTCAAAACAATCGTGAACAACACGCTCAGCGACGGATTTCTTTCCGTCATACATCACATAGTTCACAAGCTTCGCAACCAAAACGCTCCCGTACTTATGATCAGGAGCGATGTCGCGTTTTATAGCGGCCTTACCACGCATATTATTTTTCGTTTTGGTGTTTCCGGAACTTCCCACGTGGTGCGTGGTACTCGGAAACAAAGTTAGTTAGTGAGAACGGTTACTTCTTTTTTGCAGCACCAGCCTTTGGACGCTTGGTTCCGTACAAGGAACGGCTGCGGTTGCGGCCTTCTACTCCCGTTGCGTCATAGCGACCGCGAACGATGTGGTAGCGCACACCCGGCAAGTCTTTCACGCGTCCTCCACGGATCATGACAATGGAGTGCTCCTGAAGGTTATGACCTTCACCCGGAATGTACGCCGTGACTTCCGTTCCATTAGAGAGACGGACACGAGCGATCTTACGGAGAGCCGAGTTTGGCTTCTTAGGTGTCATGGTAGTCACCTTAACGCAAACGCCGCGCTTGAACGGTGCACCTTTGCGGAGCATGGTTCTCTTGCGGTGCAAGGAGTCAAGCGTGTACTGCATGGCAGGCGACTTTGATTTCGCCTTTGAGGTCTTGCGACCCTTGCGGATGAGCTGGTTGATAGTAGGCATAAAACTAGTGGCAAGACTCTAACACAAGAGAAAAAATGGGTCAATACTGATCCTATCCGCCAAGGTATGAGCTCAAAACGCCAAAACAGGAGATCCCAGACATGGCGTCACAGGCAAAAGAGGCCGGAATCTGCACAAAAAAGAAAATATTGATAGGAGTGACCAGGGAAAGGATGACGAGGCCGAGCATGATACGCGGTCCCCAGATCTCCAATGAGGAGCGGAGCTTTTCCGCGCCCACCTGATACAAAATGGCATCAAGTACCTTAGAACCATCAAGCGGAGGCACCGGAATCAAGTTAAAAAATAACAGCAGCATGTTCACGAGCATGAGGAAAATGAGGAATGCGGGAAGGACTGAAGAGAAGTTCATAGCGCCGCTTTCTGCGAGCGATTTATAAAGCGCCGCCGCAATGACCGCCAAAAATAAATTGGCAGCTGGACCCGCGAGCGCAATGAGCACGCCGTCCTTCAAAGGATTTTTAAGTTTACGCGGATCAAACGGCACCGGCTTGGCCCAACCAAAACCAATGGTAAGCAGCATGAGCGTGCCTAAGGGATCAAGATGCGCAAAGGGATTGAGGGAAAGTCTTCCCATGCGTTCCGCCGTATCATCTCCCTTCCACTTCCCTACAAGCGCGTGCGCAAATTCATGCACGGTCAGTGACAGAATAAGGGCCACCGCCCACGCGAGTGCGAGAAGCGGAGAAACCTGAAGAAGTTCTAGGAGAAACATATTACGCTTCAGTAATTTCAATATCGGCGCCCACGGATTGCAATCTATTATACAAGTCCTCATACCCACGCTCCAAATGCTCTACGCCAGTAACATGTGAAGTGCCCTCCGCAACGAGTGCTGCAATAACACAAGCCAAACCCGCGCGAATATCCTTCACCACAAAATCTGTAGCATGAAGCGGTGTAGGTCCCTTAATAATGGCCGAGTGTTTGTAATTCTGATCTTTATACCGACAGGCCACCTCCCCCAAACAATTTTCAAATAACGTAATGTCTGCCCCCATCTCTTTCAGCGTTTCTGTATAGGCGAAACGATCTTCAAAGACCGTCTCATGAATGACGGAAGTTCCTTCCGCCTGCGTGAGCGCTACCACAAACGGCTGCTGCCAGTCCGTCATGAAGCCGGGATGTGTATCCGTTTCAATCTGCAAACCAGAATATTTTTCTGCTCCGCAAAAACGAATGCCTTCTTCCTGCACCTCATACGTACCGCCCATACGGCGTACGGCATTTAAAAATGTCAGCATGTCTCTGTGGTCAGCGCCTTTGCAGAAGATGTCACCGCGGGTAGCGAGTGCGAGTGATCCGTATGATGCAGCCTCCATGCGATCAGGGAGAATGCGATGCGTGCAGCCGTGCAAGGCTTCGACACCGGTAATTTCAATGTGACGCCCTGCGCCCATCTCAATGATGGCGCCCATTTTCTGGAGCATCAAAATAAGATCTACCACCTCAGGTTCAATAGCGGCATTCTTAATAACCGTTCGCCCCCGAGCAAGAACGCCTGCAAAAAGTGCCGTTTCTGTAGATCCAACGGAAGGATATGGGAGATCAATCAGCGCTGCCTTCAGGCCGTCTTTCGCCGTGGCACGGTACCCTTCATCGTCTATATCAATAGTTGCGCCCATCTTCTCGAGCGCATCCAAATGGAAATTCACGGGGCGCGGACCGATCTTGTCGCCGCCTAACTTTGGCACGTACCCCTCCCCTGCACGGTGGAGTAAAGGTGCGAGCGCTAAAATAGCCAAACGATTTTTTCTGGACAACTGCATGGCAGAAGTGCCGGCAATCTTTGGAACGGAAATTTTCAATGTGTGATCAGTAAGCTCCGTCTTGGCACCAAGCATGGTGACGAGCTCACGGGCAATTTCCGTTTCCTGCTGCAGCGGAACATTCTCCAAGATCACTTCATCTGCCGTTAACAAACAAGCAATGATCATTTTAGATGCCGCATTTTTAGCTCCGGAAATCTGCACCGTACCCTTAAGTGGCTTGCCTCCGGTAATGGAAAGAGTTTTCATAAAGTAGGTTGGACAAGTTATACCTGAAAGCCTTTTTTTTCTCAATAAAACGACGAAACCCGCGTTCCACCCAGAGGATGGTCAACGCGGGCTATGGCGGGGCGGGTCAGGACCCCCTTGCTACCGCAGTGCGGCGAGCATCTTGCTGTGGTCCACGGATCCTTCCCGGAAATCGACGCCGAAGATAAAACGTGGACGAACAAACGGGAGGTAGCTTGGATAGAGCTGGGTGAAGCGGTACCAGCTGTGACGGACATCCGTATCTGAGAAGATGGTATTCGCGAAGTCCTGCAGGAGCTGCAGGTTTACCTCAATCGGAACCGTCTTTCCGGATTTCGGATCCGCATAATCCAAGATATATCGAACCGCACGGTAGTGATCGCTCGTCGCGCTATTCGTACGGGCAGAGCCGCTCTTCCCGGAGATATTCTCCACATCCCCCCGAATAGAGAATGGAGGCTTGCTCACCACGGACTTGAAGCGACTCTCTACCTGCCTGAAGTCTTCGGGCCGGGGGATGATAAGCGTAAACCGACGCATATCCTTCTCGACTTCAGGACGAGTCCCCTTCCGAATCACCTTCACGATCATGTCGAAGTCGTCCTTCAGGCCAGTCATTAGGATGACAGGAATGAGCCTGCCATCCCGAGCATCGACGAACCGAGACGTGGTGGTCCGCGAACGGATCACGAGACCCGACGGAACTCCTGAGAGATCGGGGGGTTCATTCACCGCGTACCTGACCTCCTGCGCGAGCAGGGACTGATCTGGATCAAGTGCGGCGGCCCAGTTGAAGTCCTCGCTCTTATTCTTATGGAAAAACTGACCAATGAACGTGTCGAGCATGAGGACGAAACCGTCGTCGATCTTCGCACTACTTACGTCAGGACCCATATCGAGCAGCATGCTCGTGACCATGTAGTTGGTGAGCCCGCGGATACGCCGCTGACGAGAGAGTCGGTCGCTGCCGTTCGCCGCAAAAGCAGCTTCGATCAGACGAATGGGATTCGACGTCCATTCGATCCGGCTCTCCTGTTCGAAACGATCGAAGACCGGTCCGGCATACTCAAGGAGGAGAAGCTTCTCCCGCATCCTTAGGTACGCGGCCTTGTCACGAAACGTCTCGTCCAGCTGCTGCACACTGAGGTCGCTTGGCTCGTAAATCCGTCGTCGGAACCGGCCGAACCTCACATCCTCGAGCATCTTGTCACCTTCTCGTACGATGAGCTCGTGCATCTGCTGAGCCCTCAGGTACTCACGTCCGAGAACCGGATGACTGTGGATGCTTTGCATCCACGTCTCGTAGGATCCATCATCGATCGGGAATCCAACCGACACTTTTTCACTCCCTTCCTGCATGTCTCCTCCAGAATTTTGCTGCCCGCGGGAATGCGGACAGACAGGGGAAGTTATCAAAGATTTATCAATTGTGCAAACGTGAGAAGGGTAGAAGGGGTTGAGGAGGTAGAGGGGGTAATGAATCATTCGAAAAACAAAAAATCGCCCAGAAAGGCGATCTCTTGTTTGTGTTGTGTTTAGATCCCCTCGCCGAAGTGATACTTGTCCGTGAACTTTTCGTAGTTGAAGACTTCTTCTGGTTTGAAAAAGCGATTAATTTCTGCAACGGCCGCTTCTACGGAATCTGAAGCATGCACCATGTTTGACGGCACGTTCATGGAGAGATCAGCGCGGATGGTTCCGGCGTCTGCTACACGAGGGTTAGTAGAACCCACAATAGCGCGGACGGTGTCTACCGCATCCAAACCTTCCAAGACCATAGCCACAATAGGCGTCTGCATCATGAACTGGAGAAGTGACGGGAAGAACGGCTTTTCCTTCAAATGACCGTAATGCTCAGTAAGCGTTACCTCATCAAGATGCGTCATTTTCATGGCGCAAAGCTTGAGACCCTTCTCTTCAAAACGGACCACTACCCGTCCAACAAGTTCTCGCTGGATAGCATCAGGCTTAATGAGTACAAGTGTTTTTTGAATATCGGCCATAAAAATTTCAGTTAGTTGGCCTGAAAGATACGTGAAGCGGAGAGAAAAGTCAAAAAGCTACCTCAAGGTCTCACGTTTTTTCATGTGCGAAGTATCACGGGCAGAAAAATCCGTAATATTCTCGCCGAGCAAAAGATCATGGAAGAAGGTTTCCGGAATGTCCACAATATAGTCTGCCCAATCAGCACCAAACAGGGAGATAGCTTCTGCTTCACCAGGAATCCAGCGAATGCGTACTTTATCCTCATTCACAGGATCCACTTCAGAAACGTACACCTGAGGTGAAGAAGCGAGCTTCAAAAGCACTACGCCCGGCTTAGGAAGCATGGGCTGTCCCAAAGAATAATAGGAAAGCGTGGCCGGAGTAACAGTGAAGACGTGAGAGAAAGAATTCTGCCAGGTAAAAAAGAACATGGCGCTAATAAACGGACGACGTAGTCCTTCATTAGATAAGTAATACACGGCTGGATAATTTTCACTCTTAAAGTACGTGCCGGGGTACAGCACGTTAATCTCCTGACGCATGCCATCAAACGGAGAATCGCCGTAGATAGGTGCGCCGCGGGTATCAATACCCTCTTGCGTTTCCGTCACATCTCCCCCACCCACACCATCTGGAGCAGCAGCCGTGCCAATACCAAAGGATGGAGAAATATCTTCTGCAAGCGTATCTACAAGATCCGTGGCTTCTACCTTTATGTGCACCGTGCCGGAAGTAATATTAGGCGCTGTCCAAGAATACAGACCATCATTATTCGTGTTTTCTACTATGGAGGAGTACGTGATTCCATCGGTCGAATATGACAGCCGAATGCTGCCTACGCTGCCCGTTCCGCCCGTAGCCCAAGCAATGGTGACCGAATCTCCCTGCGCATACATAGCGCCGCCGGCAGGAGAAGAAAGCGCTACCGTATACGTAGGTTCTGGTGTAGGAGTAAATCCGCCATCAGAAAGATGGAACATACCGCGGCAGTTTGTACTGACCGTAATAGGCGCAGTAACACAGGCTGGGTATGCCCCGAGCGTAATGACCACCTGCGCGCCAACTCCCGTAGTAATGGAAGAAAAAGCCGTGTCATCTACCTCAGCTGAACGGTAACCAGTTTTTGAAAGCTGAAGCGAAGCTCCTGCTCCGGCAGTATCCGCAAAGTAAAGTGTGTTTGCAGATGAAAATTCGGGGACGACGCCTCGGAGCGTACTCACACTGAGACCAGTAATCGGAGAACCAACTTCGCTCGCCACAACCACCTTCACGCCATAGAGGAGCGAAAGCGGACTACTGGAATCATCAACCTGGGCTGCCGGCTGCAAAGAAAGTGCGGAGGTACTCGTGCCGGTGTTGGATACAAAACCGGTAGTGGCTACTGCGCGCGTCACGGAAGTAGCAGCAGCAATAGCAAAGTCATACACACCAGAACCAATCTCTTTAAAATCTGCATGTGCGGTACCAAAAGTAAAGTTACCCGTAACAAGTCCGGTGGCATTTCCTCCCGTAGATTCTTTTATCACCTTCATCCGATAGTTCCCGGTCATGGTGCGGCTGATGGAGTTCAGTGCCGCGGTGGAGTAATTAGATGGAATAGTGCTATCAATGACGTAACCATCTTTCTTCACATCAAACTGGGTAAACACCGGATTTCCCGCGGTACACAAGGAGCTGTCCGCAGCAATGCGCGCCCCATCCCGAGTAATGGTGCCATTTGTTAATCCATCATCATCCCCCGTCCCGCCGTCTATTACCGTGACCAAAGATCCACCTGTGCACTTATAAGAAACGCTTGCACCGGTGAGCGCAGTGGTGCCATCCATCTTTTTCACCGCCAGCCGCATATCGCCGTTCGTGGTTTGGAAAAAGACCCCGAACATATTCCCCGCAAAATCTGTCGCCACAATATCCGCGCCTCCATCGCCATTAAAATCTCCCGTGGAGACGGCGTTTGGAGCCGCGCTTGCGGTGTAATACAGCGGGTCAGAAAAAATAGCGCTGCCATTGTTCAAGAGAACAGAAACACGAGCCACATCCCCGTTTGCAAGAATAATATCCTTATCACCATCTCTGTCAGCGTCAGCTATGGCAATTGAGAACAGGAAGCTTCCGCCGGTATACGCCACCGCAGAGGCAAACACACCCGAACCGTCATTCAAAAGCACAGAAACCACACCGCCCGTAAAATCCGTTACCGCCACATCAATATCGCCATCGCTATCAAAATCTGCACCACTCAGAACAACGGGCGTTCCTCCGGCCGGATAATTTACCGCAGCGGCAAAGGTGCCTGAACCGTTGTTCTTAAGAACAGAAATGTTATCACCTCCCTGGTTAGCGGTAACGATATCCTTATCCGTGTCACCATCTATGTCCGCCACAAAAACGTCAGCCACGCTCGTTCCAGCCGTATGAGCAACCGGTGCCGCATAGGTGCCTGAACCATTATTCAGGAGCGTATAGACGGCATCTGCGCCAAACTGGCTGGCTTCAATGATGTCAAAGTCTAAGTCACCGTCTATATCCGCAGCCGCTATGCCGCCCGGGGATCCGCCGAGTGCAAAATTTGTGGCCGCGGCAAACACACCCGAACCGTTATTTTTCAACACCGACATGGTAACGCTGTTCGTATTATTCACTACAAGGTCAATATCCCCGTCACCGTCCACATTCACCGCGAGAACGTTTACCGGACCTTTGCCAACCGCATAAGAAACCGGAGCAGCAAAAGAACCCGTACCCGTATTCAATAAAATGGAAACGTTACCGTTCGTGCCTGAACCAGCGTAATTTGTGACCGCGAGATCAATGTCCAAATCTCCGTCAAAGTCAGCGGAGACTGAAGCATAAGCGCCCGTCACGGTATGCATGACTTCCGTGGAAAAATTGGCGTGACTGGGGCGGAAAACAAAAAACATGAGCAATGAAACCATCACCGCCGCAGCAATAAGAAAGACGCATTGATGCGGGAAATCGAGCGCGAACAATCGCTCGGTTAAAGCCTTTTTCTTCATAGTTGCTCAAAGTATAGCACCACTCAAACGAAAAAAATCGCTGATATTTGCGGACTATAGGCTCAAGGTGGATATCTCAGGTTCGCCCGCTTCTGAAGTCACCCGAATGTCTCCGTGCACGTCCGTGCGATAAACCGTGCTGCCAAATTTTGCCAAACGAGAGAGCACATCTTCATCCGGAAGTCCGTAGTCATTTACTGCGGCTACAGAAATAATCACCGCGCTTGGCGTAGTCTCCCGCAAAAGATCTTCGCTAGAGGATGTTCTGCTGCCATGATGCCCCGCCTTCAAAATGTCGATGTGCGGCAAATTCCACTCCCCCTCCTCCGCTACGCCGGCGTCCCCGGTGAGCAGCATGGTGGTCTCTCCGTACTCTAAAAGAAATACTACGGAACCGTCATTCGGATCACTGATCTCTTTATTCTCGTAAGACGATTCTGGCCAAACCGTGGTCAGGAACGCGCCACCACCAAGATCTATCTTCCCGCCGGCTACAATCGCGCGATGACGCGGTGCAAGTTCAGTATATTTGGCGAACTCGGCCGTGCCGTAGCCCTGGCCGCTGTCATAGACGTTCGTCACCTGATAGCGTTCAAGCACTGGCAGGAGTCCGTTCACGTGATCTGCGTGCGGATGTGTTAGTACCACGTCATCAATCGTCCTATCCCACGGCATCATGACGGACGAAAGCTTTTCAAGCACCTTGGCATCCGGTCCGCCGTCAATGAGCACCTGTCTCTCGGGACCATCGATAAATATCGCGTCGCCCTGTCCAATATCAAAAACCCACACGGTCAGATCACCCGAACGAAACAACTTCCCTCGCACGTTTTCCTTATACAACAAAAATCCGGCGCATAGTGCGACGAGGATAAACGAAGCAATGAGCGACGATTTATCAATCTTCATAACGGAAGAACAGCAAATGGCAAGGCCGACATTGCATCGATAATACGCAAAATGATCTCAAGAAAAAACCAACCCGGTACAAGAAAGACGGACGGGACGGCAGAGAAAAATGCATTCACAAACATGGTCAGAGCTATTCCTGCAGTGCCCGCCGCCATGGCGTACGGCAGAAACGGCAAGACAAGCAGGTTCGTGATTGGTCCCACAATTGAAATTCGACCAAAGCCAAAGATGATCACTGGCAGCGTAAACGTTGTCGCCGCAAGCGTGGACGAGAACGACTCTCTGAGGCCAAACATCTCAGGAATGAATCCCAGCTTCTCCGCGATCGGTTTCGAAATAAAAATCAATCCTGCCGTTGAAAGTACCGACAACTGAAATCCCGCATCGTCCCTCAGGATTCGCGGCTCAATCAGCAGCATAACGGCTGCCACAAGCAGCAATGCATTTCTGGCCGAACTTTTTCTGCCGAGCTGTGTGGCAGTCAAAGCCACCGCACCCATAATCCCGGCGCGCGTCACTGCCGCCTCCCCGCCCGCAAGGATCACGAATCCCGCAATCGCCAAAATCACAAACGGAAACGCGTATTGTCGTTTAAGCCCTGCATAAATAAGAAACGCCAGAGCAAGGCTCGAAACAAGCGCGATGTTATACCCAGATGCTGCAACCACATGGGACGTTCCAGTCCTCCTGAACTTTTCTTTCCAGGCGTCAGAGAAATTATCGTCCCCAAGGAGCAAGCCCGATAACAGCTGAGCGTGCGGTTCGCCAAAATACTTTGCTACAAGCCCCACCGCATCTTCATGAACCTTTCGTATGAGGATTACCACGTCCTGTCTGGCCCCCTTCTCCATCACGAACGGCGTCCGGCGGCTATAACACGTGGCGTAAATATGTTTGGCCGCAAGAAACCTGTCATACGCAAATCCCTCAATCGGTTCCGGCTTTTCCAGCTCACATTCCACCGCCACCCTATCCCCAAGCTCAGCCTTAGGATACGCATTGGTAAAGATCTGGACCAAATCATCCCGCCTATCCCCGTCCACCACCAAATCGCCGAGCGTTATTTTCTGCGATCCCTCCCCCGTTTCCTGCTTCATGACTACGCCCACCACGCTCCGCACCCCGCCTACGTTATGAGCTACTGATGCATTCGAGGGGACGGCGAGGCTTAATCGAAAAGCACCGAACACTAAACTCACCGCAAAAAGAACTATGACCACCCCCGACCCCTCCTTGGAAAGGAGGGGTGAGCTCCCTCGCCCCTTAAACAACCCCAAAACAAAACAAATACTCGCAACTGACAACCCAATCGCAATCTCAAAAGAAAAATACGAAAATAACAAAACACCGAGAATGAAACCTGCAAGAATGCTTGCCAGGATCACGCTCGGCGTTTTCTTCATACTAGATCACGAAGTTCACGATCTTTCCTTTCACCACAATCGTCTTCTTCACCTCCCCCGTCAGGAATTTGCTCACCTTCTCATCGTTCTTCGCCATCTCGATGAGCTCGGCCTCTGCGATATCTGATGGCACGACAATCGTTCCACGCAACTTTCCATTCACCTGAACGGAAATGGTGGCCTCTGCATCGATAATCAGTTTTGCATCAAACTGTGGCCACTCAGTCGCCTCAACAAATCCTTCGTTTCCTGATTTCTCCCAGAGCTCGTTGGCGATATGTGGCGCGAATGGGACGAGAATCCTGAGGAAAAGATCGAAAAGCTCTTTGGAAACTCCCCCCTTCTCCTGCGCTTCATTCACGAACGTCATGAGCGAAGAAACGGCGGTGTTGAATTTGAAGGCTTCAATATCTTCCGTCACTTTCTTGATGGTTTTATGTAACGCCTTTTCTACCTCGGCCAGTGACGGGCCGACAGGGACGTCGGCCCCTGCGACCTCGGACAAACGGACAATCTTGTCCAGGAACCGACGAACGCCAATGAGTCCGCTCGTGGACCACGGCACATGTTCTTCAAACGGTCCCATGAATAAAATGTAGGTGCGCAAAGTGTCAGCACCAAACTCCTGCACAATGTCATCCGGATTCACCACGTTCCCCTTGCTCTTGCTCATCTTGGTTCCATCTTCTGCCATGATGAGGCCATGGCTGTGACGGCGAGCATACGGTTCGCTTGTTGGCACGAGCCCCTGATCAAACAAGAACTTGTTCCAGAAGCGTGAGTACAGTAAGTGGAGCGTAGTGTGCTCCATGCCGCCGTTATATAAATCCACAGGCATCCAATCCTTCAGTGCCTTCTTGGAAGCGAACGCTTCATCATTATGCGGATCCGTATAACGCAAGAAATACCAGCTTGATCCTGCCCAGTTAGGCATGGTGTCCGTTTCACGCTTGGCCGAACCGCCACAGGTAGGACAGGTAGTGTTCACGAATTCGTGAATCACTGCGAGTGGAGATTCTCCGTTATCCGTTGGCTCGTATTTCTCAACTTGCGGCAAAACCACCGGCAGCTGATCATCCGGTACCGGCACCCAACCGTCCTTCTCACAATGGATCAAAGGAATAGGCTCGCCCCAATAGCGCTGGCGTGAGAACACCCAGTCACGAAGCTTATACGTGGTCTTCTTTTTCCCACCGGACTTTTCAATGGCTTCATCAAACGGAATGAACGGCTCATCGACTATAGGAAGCTGATACTTTTCGGCGAATGCTCTATCACGATCATCATGCTCAGGCACCGCCATGATGGCGCCCGTTCCGTAGTTCGGCAAAACGTAATCCGCGATAAACAGCGGGATCTCTTCTTTGGTAACAGGATTAATCGCCTTCACGCCCTTGAGTTCAACACCCGTCTTCTCCTTGTCATCATTGGTGCGATCAATGTCAGTTTTCCGCGCAGTGCTTTCCACGTACGCCCTCACCTCTTCTTTGTTCTCAAGTACATCATGACTATCGTCTATAGCTAGCTTCACCCATGGATGCTCAGGTGCGAGCACTAAAAATGTTGCGCCATTGATGGTGTCAGGACGCGTGGTAAAGACAGGAATGGCTGCCTTCTCACCGTTTGGTCCGCGATTCTTGTTTGCTTCCGGCGTGTGCGTGAAATTGAGCTCAAAAGAAATTTCGGCGCCTTCACTCTTCCCAATCCAATCCTCCTGCTGCTTCTTAATCTTCGGCAAATAATCTACGTCCTTCAGGTCTTCAAGGAGTCGGTCAGCATATTTGGTAATAGCGATCATCCATTGTTCTTTTTCCCGCTTTTCCACAGGTGTTCCACAACGTTCGCAGCATCCACCTACCACTTCTTCATTAGCGAGACCGATTTTATCCTTAGGGCACCAGTTAATTTCTGCCTTGGCTTTATAGGCGAGTCCGGCTTTATAGAATTGCAAAAACATCCACTGCGTCCAGCGGTAATACTTAGGATCAGTGGTATCTACCTCTCGTGACCAGTCAAAACTGAAACCGATGGATTTCAACTGCCGGCGAAAAGTAGCAATGTTCTCTTTGGTAATGACGCTAGGGTGAATGCCGGTTTTGAGCGCGTAGTTTTCTGCCGGAAGACCAAAAGCGTCCCAGCCCATGGGGTACAACACATTCTTCCCTTCCATGCGCTTCTTACGCGCCACTACATCCAGAGCCGTATAGCTGCGCGGGTGTCCTACATGAAGTCCGGCGCCGGACGGAAAAGGAAATTCTACAAGAACGTAAAACTTTTCTTTTTTACTTTTTGTTTCAGCGTTAAAAATGCCAGCGTCTTCCCATTTCTTCTGCCACTTGGCGTCAACGGATTTGTGGTCGTAGGACATACGCCTGCGATCCTAC
>JAHFIZ010000045.1 GCA_023246145.1 Candidatus Uhrbacteria bacterium
CGTATATAAGGTGGACGGAAAGTTGGTGGATCTGCCGCCAGCAACCGCACTTGATCTTTCCGCTGAGAATCTCACAATTCCCGCAGACGCAAAAATTTCTGATAACCATCTCTACGTTTCTGGCGCTAACCCAGGCGCCCCGGTTCTTGGAAACGAGCGCGTAAGCTACACCGTACTCAAAGGCGGTTTCACCGGAACGGTTTTCGGCAAAGCAGAAGGCAGCAAGATTTCTCGCTACACGGATGAGAAGGGGAACACGCTCTACCGAGTGTTCGCAGGTGACCGCGCAGCATCTCTTGCACAGCTGCACGGAGAATTTGTCATGGCACTTTGGCTCTTCCGCCTTCTTGGCTTCATGATGATGTGGATCGGTCTTGGCCTCATTCTTGGACCTGTTGGCATTATTCTGGATTTCTTCCCAATCCTTGGATCTATCGGTAAAGCAGCCATCTCCCTCGTCACGTTCCCTGTTGCTTTGGTGCTTTCCGTTATCACCATCGTCGTCTCTATGCTTCTTCATAGCATCGTGGCGCTCTTGATCGTGCTCGGACTCGCGCTCGCAGGCATTGGGTACTTGGTCTACAGAAATAAAGACAAACTTCCTAAGATGCCTTCTTTCAATAAGGCGTAAGACACAAAAACACTCCCATCAGATGGGGGTGTTTTTGATTTATCGCTCTTCCTAGTATACGATCATGACGATTATGCGCATTATTTTGGTTCACGGCTATAAAGGCGGTCCAGCTCTCAACTTTTTCCCTTGGCTTGCGGCTGCCCTCATGGATAAGGGATTTGAGGTTTTGGTTCCTGAACTGCCTGACCCCGCTAATCCCGATCGTGATGTCTGGACCAAGTCCCTGATTGAGGCTGCCGGTGTGCTGACAGATGAAGATATCATCGTGGGCCACTCACTTGGGGGAGCGGCTGCGCTCAGATTCCTTGAAGCGGCTGAAGCGCGCACCACGCCGCACGCTTGTGTGCTCATTTCTACGCCGTGGATGATTAAAGACGATCGTTTCCGCGGTTTTTTCCTGACGGAGCTCGATCATGACGTATTAATGTGGCGCGCTTCCAAGTTTGTGGTGGTTCACGCTAAGAATGATCCCATCATTCCGTTCACGCATGCCGAACGCTATGCGGAAGTTTTTCACGCTAAACTCATAGCTCCAGAAGAAGGCGGGCATTTTGATGGCGCAGAGTACCCAGTTATTCTGGATTCCATTCTGGAGATTGCAGGGGAGCCCATAGAGTTTGCCCCCGGCATGTCCCTCACGGATGAGTTCGCAGATCTCATCAAATGATCTATACTAGGAAAAATATTTAGCCTTTTGTATGTCCAAACTCTCGTCTGGTTCGCTCTTCGCCCTCACCGCTCTTCTCCTTCTTGGCGCTGGTTGCTCCAGCTCAGCCGGGGATACGGACTCAAGCACTGCAGATAGCACCTATTCCGCAGATACTGAGGAAACCACTCAGCTTTCCATGGATGTTCCTACTGCTTGGCCATATGACGTGCCTGTTTATGAGGGGTACATCTCAGATATTGGTACGGATTACACCAGCGCTTGGGCCACTATCACCACGCAGGATGACCCATCCATGGTGGCGGTCTGGTATCTGAGTGAGGTGGGATACAAGAGCTGGATCAACGTTAGCGATTCTGAGGAAGACGGCATCCGCACCATGCTTTACACTAAGGATGGCGAATCTCTCGGGATCGCCATCGGAGCAGGTGAAGACGGAACCATTATCAGCATTTCAAACCAATACGGATACTAGAAAAGAAGAACCGTCCGGATAATCCGGACGGTTTTGTTTTTTAGGCGAATATGCCAAAATCATTCTATATGAAGCTAGCTATTGTCACCGGCGGGACGAGTTCTGAGAGGGAGGTGGCTTTTTGGTCAGCGGCGAATGTGGAGAATGTTCTGAAAGGGAGATTCGACCTGACAGTTTATGATTTCCCAATACAGATCGATAAGTTTCTGGCAGATCGAGTAAGTATTGATGTCGTGATCCCTGTGCTGCACGGCAAAGGGGGAGAGGACGGCACCATCCAGGGATTTTTTGAGACGCTTGGGGTGAAATATCTTTTTTCGGGGGTCGAGGCTTTGGCTCTCAGCCTCGATAAAGAGAAAGCGAAGACCATTGCAGCCGCTTATGGGATCAATACTCCGCAGTCGATTACTCTTCGGAGAGGAGAATCCATGAACTACGACCATCCGGTGGTGGTGAAGCCGATGGACGGCGGAAGTACCGTCGGTATTGCTATTGCAAAGTCTGCCGCCGAACTCGAGAAGGCACTCGAACTCGCATTTCAATATGCTGAGAAGGTTTTGGTCGAGGATTTTATTGAAGGGGATGAGTTCACGGTCGGAGTAGTCGAGGAGGACGGCGAGGCAAAGGCGTTGCCCGTCATTCAGATTCGCGCCAAAGGTTTTTTTGACTTTGCGCAGAAGTATGACAAGTCGGCACTGGCCGAGGAGATCTGTCCGGCACCTATTTCTCCTGAACTTACGACCAAACTTCAGGCCATGGCTGTCACAGCCCACACCGCCTTCGGCTGCCGGCACCTCAGCCGCACTGACATCATGGTAGATAAATCAGGTAAGCCGTGGTTTTTGGAAACGAACTCTATTCCGGGGATGACAGAGACTTCGCTTTGGCCCAAAGCGCTCAAAGTTTCCGGGAGAGACTTTGCGGAGGTATTCGTCGGCTGGGTAAAAGAGAGTTGACGTCGCGTTCTGGGCTTGGTGCAATGTATTCATAAAACACAACTCCCCATTGAACTGGGGAGTTGTGTTTTCTTAAAAAGTTTATGCAAGCAAAAAGATATCATGAACGAATATCGTGCGATCCATCACCACGAATAATAACCACCGTAACGTTTGACCGGGTGCCGTATTTTTCGATTTCCGTTCTTGCTCGGATGGCGTATAAGCGTTTGTTAATAGCAGCGAAAGCTCATCAAATATTTTTGTATTCTTTTGCGGTTATGCCGGATCATGTCCATATCGTTGCAAGAAGCATCGGCAATAAAACCATCGCGGATTTCATGCGTTCGTATAAAGGCGTTTTGTCCCGAGAAGCTGGTAAATGGCATGACGGGGTTCACGAGGCGGGGTTTAAACCCCGCCATTCAAATCCCCATCGTGCCATGCCGGTTTGGCAAACGTCATTTCACGAAAAATTAATCTATTCCCAAAGCGGATTTAACGAACGAATAATTTACGTTGCGAATAATGCGGTGAAACACGGAATCGTGAAGAATCGAAATGAATACCCGTGGACGTATGTTGCACCAGAATTCGCGCATATGGTGCGTGATGTGATTTCGAAAGGCGGGGTTTAAACCCCGCCTTGTGCAACCCCGCCGAAATCAAATCGCATGCATCACGGTCAATAATGGTATGTGATTTTTTTCACAATCGTAAACGCTCTATATAACTGTTCCAGAAAAAAGATGTGCGCCAGGTCATGCGTGGTGGTCATTTCTGAAAGCGAGAGGCAGAGATGCGCTCGTTTTTTTAGTTCTTCCGGGAGTCCGTGCGGGCCACCTAAGATGAAGGTAAGTCGTTCGCCGCGGTCTATGTAACTTTCAAGCGTCTTCGCGAACGCTTCAGATGTAAAGGTTTTGCCATCAGCGTCTAAAACTATGATGAGACCGCCCTCAGGGAGGCCCTCGATCAAGCGCTCGGTGTCCTTGAACGCCCGTTCCTCAAAGTCCGCAAACTTTTTAAGTCTTTTTTCAAATTCAGCTCCGATTTCCTTAAAGGGGCCCTTGGGGAAGGATCCTACGGTATAGAGGGCTATTTTCATCATATTGGCCGAGTTTAGCGAAGAAAAAGCTGTGTAGCAAGGGTGGAAAACTCGCCTAAATCATTTCTTGACAGTATTTATGGGCTCAGGTACTATTTCGCGGCTTGAACATTCACAACTTCATATGTCACGAAACAGTATTACATAGAGAAATGTACTCACTGACACAACCATATGCTGGTTGTGCGTAATCAGTGAGTGGAGAGCATTAAGTGTATATGGTGGATGGCTTGACTGAATAAGCCTAAGAAGGACGTCGTAGCCTGCGAAAAGTCTTGGGGAGGTGGCAAACAACCGTTGATCCAAGAATGTCCGAATGGGGAAACCCCATCAGGGGAATGCCTGATGACTGTCATACTGAATTCATAGGTATGCAGAGGGAACCTAGGGAAGTGAAACATCTCAGTACCTAGAGGAAAAGAAAATAAGGGGTTCGATCCTCATCTTGCTACTCGATGCTTCGAGTAACGAGATGATGGACCGCGCCTAAATTCCGAGAGTAGTGGCGAGCGAAATCGGAGCAGTCTAAACCCGCACCGTGAAGTCCTTTGAAACCTCCTTCGGGAGATGTAAGAGAGACGAAAGGGCCGGCCGTTGCCGTGTGGGTGTTGTAAGAGACAGTATGTCATGCCCGGAAAGCATGAGACGTTGAACGGTATGTGTTAGCGGAACGAGTTGGAAAGCTCGACCATAGCGGGTGATAGTCCCGTACGCGAAAATATTTTACCAAACGTTATTGTCTTCTTGAGTACGGCGGGACACGAGAAATCCTGTCGGAATCTGCCACGACTATGTGGCAAGACTAAATACTTATTCAGATCGATAGTGAACCAGTACCGCGAGGGAAAGCTAAAAAGAACCCCGGAAGGGGAGTGAAATAGAATCTGAAACCATATACTTACAAGGAGTCGGAGCCTCGTAGCAATACGTGGGTGACGGCGTTCCTATTGAAGAATGAGCCAACGACTTTTTGTCTGCCGCTTGGTTAAGTCCTTTGGGACGGAGCCAGAGTGAAAGCGAGCCTTAATCGGCGCTTGTGGCAGGCAAAAGACCCGAAACCCGGTGACCTAACCATGTCCAGGATGAAGTAGCTGTAACAGGCTATGGAGGTCCGAACCCACGAGCTGTGCAAAACTCGGGGATGAGATGTGGTTAGCGGAGAAATTCCAATCGAACTGGGTAATAGCTGGTTCTCTGCGAGATAGTTTTTGGACTAGCGTCGGTTAATAGAACACTGGAGGTAGAGCACTGATTGGATATGTCGCCGCAAGGTAGACAATCTAGCCAAACTCCGAATGCCAGTGTTTGTTCCCGGCAGTCAGACCATGGGGGCGAAGCTCCATAGGTCGAGAGGGCAACAGCCCAGATCTCAAGCTAAGGTCCCTAAATCGTTATTAAGTGTGAAAGGTGGTGAAGAGACTTATACAACCAGGAGGTTGGCTTAGAAGCAGCCATCCTTTAAAGATAGCGTAACAGCTCACTGGTCAAGTTTCTTTGCGCCGAAAATGTACCGGGGCTAAATAACGTACCGAAGCTGAGGGTTCTACCCTTTTAGGGTAGAGCGGTAGCAGAGCATTTTGAGTGCACAGAAGCTGTTGGGTGACCAATGGTGGAGCGCTCGGAAGAGAGAATGTTGGCATGAGTAGCATAAAGACAGGTGAGAATCCTGTCCGCTGAAAATCCAAGGTTTCCACAGCAACGAGAATCGACTGTGGGTTAGTCAGGAGCTAAGGTGAGGCCGAAAGGCGTAATCGATGCACAGCTGGTTAATATTCCAGCACCTGGTAAAAGTTTCAATGGGGTGACGTAGATACGAGATTCCCGCGTCCTATGGCTATGACGTTGGGGGTAGAGGGTTGATGAGTAGGGAAATCCGCTCGTCACAAGGCCCTTTATCATCGCAACCTTCCAGCAATGGAGGGGAGGGGAAAGCAGTGTCTACCAAGAAAAGCCTCTAGAGCTAACTTTTATCAGCCTGTACCGGAAACCGACACAGGTGGGTAGGTGTAAAAGCACCAAAGCGTACGAGAGAAACATCGTTCAGGAACTAGGCAAAAAAGCGGACGTAACTTCGGGATAAGTCCTGGTTTTTCCCGGGAGGGAAAGACCCACAGCTAATGACGTCAAGCGACTGTTTATCAAAAACACAGGTCCCTGCTAAATCGCAAGATGAAGTATAGGGGCTGATGCCTGGCCAGTGTCCGAACGTTAAAGAAGGTGGTCATGGAGCAATCCAGAAGCTGTCGACTGAAGCGCGGATGAACGCCGGCCGTAACTATAACGGTCCTAAGGTAGCGAAATTCCTTGTCGGGTGAGTTCCGACCTGCACGAATGGCATAACGACTTGACGACTGTCTTAACGATGTACTCGGCGAAATTGCGAGGGGAGTGAAGATGCTCTCTATGTGTAGTTAGACGAAAAGACCCCGTGAAGCTTTACTACTGCTTGCCATTGGGTTCATGTTTCGCATGTTCAGAATAGGTGGGAGCCTTCGGGCACCAGTGAGATACCACCCTTGCGTAATGTAGATTCTAACCGACGCCCATGAATCTGGGTGTTGAGACAGTGGCTGGTAGGTAGTTTGACTGGGGCGGTCGCCTCCTAAAAAGTAACGGAGGCGTTTACAAAGGTTGGCTTAGCCCGGATGGAAATCGGGCTGGACGTGCAAGCGCACAAGCCGGCTTTACTGCAAGGCTGACACGCCGCGCAGTTGCGAAAGCAGAAGCTAGTGATCCGACCGTACGAAATAGGACGGCGGAAGCTCATCGGATAAAAGCTACTCCGGGGATAACAGGCTAGTCTGGTCCAAGCGTCCACAGCGACGACCAGGTTCGGCACCTCGATGTCGGCTCATCGCATCCTGGGACTGAAGAAGGCCCCAAGGGTTTGGCTGTTCGCCAATTAAAGCGGTACGCGAGCTGGGTTCAGAACGTCGTGAGACAGTTCGGTCTCCTATCTACTACACACGTCGAAAACTGACGAGACCCTTCCCTAGTACGAGAGGACCGGGACGGACAAACCGCTCGTGTACCAGTTGTTCTGCCAAGAGCATCGCTGGGTAGCGAAGTTTGGTTCGGATAAGCGCTGAAAGCATCTAAGCGCGAAGCCGACTCGAAGATAAGTTTTCATTATGAGACCCCTGGGAGACTACCAGGTTGATAGGCAGTAGGTGTAAGTGCAGCAATGCATTAAGCCGAGCTGTACTAATAGGTCCAGCTCTTCACTCACTGATTGCGTTGATCGAAAGATTAAAGCAAAGAGTACAGATCTCAAATAATACATTCCACGAAACAAAAAGGTTGCACCGTCTTGGTGGTACTTTCTGCAGGGTCACACCCGTTCCCATCCCGAACACGGCCGTTAAGCCTGCATGAGCCGATGGTAGTCAAGTGTGGCGAGAGTAGGTCACCGCCAGGACAGTGCAACTTTTTTACAAAAAACCCGAGCGCAAGCTCGGGTTTTTTGTTACAATGCGTTTCTATGGAGAAGCCCTCACTTGGAGACGTGTTAAGACCTGGGTGGGTTAGGGCGCGGGGTAGGGAGAGCGCAAAGAAGGCGCCTGAGAGCAGAGAAATTTTGTTTCGGCGCCCTATCCACCTGCAGGATGGTGTAGAAGGACATTTTGATATTAAACCGCCCCGTTGGGATGAAGAAAAGGGGAGGGAAGTGAAAGAAGTAGTGAGCTATATTTTGTATGGGAAGGATAAAGAAGGAAACAGAGTAGAGGTGGATTTGTTAGAGCGCTTTAACCCGCTCCACGTCCGTGTTTACGAAGACCCATCCATTGGTTTCCAGGCTGGAGAATGCCGTGATACTTCTGAGGGGGGCAGCGATGTCACGCTGAGCGCTATGCATAACCAGCGTTCGCCACACATCCTTCTTCATGAACTCCGCCATACGCTGCAGAGGAATGAGGAGTGGTATAAAAAGCTCCGCTTTTACTATGTTCGAGTGGATGATGCGGAATTTGAACGGGAGAAGTCATATACCCTGCAGAACCAATCCCAGGCTGAGGATATTGAAAAGATTCTTGCCTCTATAGTCACTCCGGATGAAGCCAGGAATTTGGTCGCACCGCTCCGGGAGCAGATTAAAAAAGTAGATGAGCTCGCAAGGCAGGCGGCCGATATCGGAGGTTCG
>JAHFIZ010000046.1 GCA_023246145.1 Candidatus Uhrbacteria bacterium
CAGATCACCATTAATGGTGATGTCTACATTGGTGCGTCCGGCACAATGACGGCACCGGATGCTTCGGGCGGCGCTAACCTTCAGGTGGACGGGGATTGGACGCTGATTGCCGGGGGGACATTCACACCAAATGGGGGAAAGGTGCTTTTTGTGCCGATTGATTCAATTTTGCTTCAGATCATCAACGGCTCAACAACGTTCTATGATCTGGAAATTGACGGTTCATTTGCTGCGGATACAACCTTAGAGCTTGAAACGGGAGAGACAGAGACCGTGGCAAATACGCTTCGCATTGCCGGATTTGGCGAGTTTAATCGAGTGCTTCTTATTGCTTCCACAGGAGGAGTCCCTGCCTTCTTTGATGTGACTGATGTGGCGGGCTCAAGCTTCTATGCGGTGGACGTAACGGATAACCATAACGTCAGCGGTACGGATTTTGACTGCACTGACCCGCTAAATCTTTGTACGGATAACGGCGGTAACCTTGGCTGGGACTTTGGTGGCGGGGGAGGCGGAGGCGGTGGTGGAGCTGGAAGTGGCGGTCCTGACGTACCCGTGTACGTCACGGATGAATTTGTGGAAGTAGCAGACGGCGCTGTTTGTTCGCCTTATGCCCATGTAACCGTCTCTGTAGGCGCTAATGGTGGATACGATTATATTGTGGCTGATACGTTGGCCGAGCTTGCAGAGGCAGAATGGCAGAGGTTTTCTCCAAATTCCAGCCGCGGCGGCGTGCCTATGTTCCCGTTTGGCTGGACGCTCCCGGCAGGAGAGGGTACGCATACGGTATACGCTCAGGTAAGAAGTTCTACTGGCGATTTGAGCGATGTAGTTTCTGACTCCATTATTCGTGACAGCAGCACGTGCGATACTTCATTGTTTGATCCGGGTTCAACAGGAGATATTGCCTACGGAGACAGTGAGGGTCCGTACGGAGATACGAGCGATCCCTCATTCACCTTGCCACCGATACCGGTTGACGAAGAATATAAACCGCCGGTAGTGGAAGTGGTTCCTCCGGTAGTTGAAGAACCTGTTGCCGCTGATGACGTGCTTCTTGAGGGCGGAAGAGGTAGCGGATATTTCCCTTCATCACGATTTGTGCGCACGGCAGATGATGCCACGGTGTACTTTATTGATGATGAAGGCGTGTATCACCCGTTCTTAGACATTGAATCCTATCTTACCTACACGGACGCAGCCGACGCTGTGGATTATGTAGATCCATCCGTGATCGCCGGCGCAGAAATCGGCTCGCCTATGCTGCCGCGGCCGGAGTCTGTACTCTTGCGTTTTGACGGAGATAGGGAGGTGTACGCTATTGAGCCTGGACCAACGGAGGGTTCTTTCATTCTCCGTCTTATCCCAACAGAGGAGATTGCTGCGGAAATTTACGGGGCAGACTGGGAACTTTACGTGCTCAGCGTACGCGTAGATCCACGCTACGTTTATACCTTTGGCTCTCCGCTGACCGGTCTGGAAGAAGGACTGATCACAAACGATCTTTATAGCGCCGCCGCACTTCGCGGAACAGTGACGTATGACATCTATATCATTAATCCTGATGGTACTCGCCGCAGCATTTATTCTGACTTTGGTCGCAAAACTGCGCTTTCATCAAACATCGTAACGTACAGTTTTGAGGATAATGGTTCGGACATGGACTATAACGATGTGGTGATGAAGGTAGATACGTCAGATTACTTCGGCATCCGGATTGATGTAGAATCAGCAGACGCCTTGTGGCATCACCAGATTGGCGTTGCGGTTTTCTATGAAGGAGAACCCGTATTTGATCAGATTCTCTGGGAGGACTCGCATACTTCACTTAAGGAAGTGAAGCTCATTGATCTCTCAAACCTTGACCGCATTGAGCATCCCGCCACGGTTCCAGAAACATCCCTTCAGGCCACGCAAAAATTGACCGCACTCCAGACGATCGCTGATTTTATAGCGGCAGTATTCCACAAGGCACATGCGCACTAATGCCTGGGCGCTCATGCTTTTTGCTCTGCTTATTTCCGGCGGCGGATGTTTGCCGTCCGCTCCGGTGCTCTCTATAGAAAATACCGTAGACAGTGTGAAAGTCAGTATGACCGGTTTTGATGAACGTGAGCCAGTGGCCGGTGCGGCGGGCTGTGCCGCTTCCGCGTCCTATCCCGTCATAGAAGAAACACCGGGCCTGAAGGAGGAGATCCGCACCATGCTGAATGCTGATATAGAAACGCAAGCCGCGTTGTACTTTGACGCTGTCCCGTACGCCACAGCCAAGGAAGCGGCGGAAGCATTTCTGAAGAGTTGTGCCGTGGGCGTGGCTGATGTCTTGAAGGCTGATGAAGAATCTTTCGTGGCCAAAGAAGAATGGAACAGTGACCTCACGGGCGAGGTGCTAAAAAATGGCGGCGGAATCCTTTCCATTGCCCTTACGAATACGAGCTACACGGGCGGAGCCCATCCGGGAGCCAGCTCTCTCTTTCTAATGTTTGATCTTGGAACTGGCGAGCGCCTGACGCTTTCTCATGTGCTTTCGGAAGATCAGAAGCTCAAGATAATAAAATCGCTTGCAGGCACACTGGCCAAAGAGTACGCGGATGCATTGTTTCCGGAGCAGCTGGCAGAGTATGAAGCGTTTTTGAAAAACCCGAGCCAGGAATCTGCGGCTCTGATCATGGAAAAATACGGCGAGTACGCGCTTACAGACGGCGGAGTTCAAGCGCATTTTGATGAATATGAAATCGCGCCGTATGCCGCGGGGCCTATAGATATCACTATTCCTCTCTAGGGTTTGTGTATAACATTATTGCCTGATGAATTTTGTAGCGTACAGTTGAATTACTCATTCTTAACCTTTCTCATATGGGTATAATTCTCTGGATCATCTTCGGAGCACTCGCGGGTTGGCTCGCTTCCATGGTTATGGGAACGGATGCACGCCAAGGCGCGCTTGCGAATATCGTTGTCGGAATCCTGGGTGCACTTATTGGTGGTTGGGTCATGAGTGCCATAGGTCAGACGGGCGTCACGGGATTTAATCTTTATAGCTTGCTCGTGGCTATCCTTGGTGCGGTTATCTTCCTTGCAATCCTGCGTGCACTTCGCGGCGCTACGGTTTAAGGGAAATAAAAAAAAATCACTCCCAAGCGGAGTGATTTTTTTATTGTATTTTGCCGGTTGCTCCTTTATGCTTGGGGTATATGCCAGACAATAATCTGAAGAAACTTTCGCCTGAAGCCTATAACATCTGTTTCATGAAGGGCACAGAGCCTCCGTTTAGCGGAAAGTATTATGACAATCATGAACCCGGCGTGTACCAGTGTGTTTCTTGCGGCGCAGACTTGTTTTCCTCAGACACTAAGTTTGATTCCGGTACCGGCTGGCCCAGTTTTTCTGACATCATGGAAAAGACCGGCGTAAAATTTGTTGATGATTCATCCTTAGGCATGAAGCGTACGGAGGTACAGTGCGCAGTATGCAGTGCGCACCTTGGCCATGTCTTTGATGATGGTCCGGCACCCACGGGAAAACGCTACTGCATTAATTCTCTGGCGCTCAACTTTGTCCCCGCTTCCCATTGACAGCACCCCTTGGTTCAAGACTAATGGGGGTATATGGCCATGAAATCTCTGTGGATAGAGGACTACGTGGCGCCCCGCACCTACCCTAAGCTTGAAGCAAAAGTGGAAGCGGAGGTGTGTGTGATTGGCGGTGGTATTACCGGCATCATGGCTGCCTATTATCTTGGCCGTGCCGGAAAGAAGGTGATTCTTGTGGAGGGAGGCAGTCTGGGTTTTGGAGAGAGCGGTTACACTACCGCCTTTATTACCTATATTGTTGACGCTCGGTTGAATGACCTCCGCCATAGATTTGGAGATACCAAGGCGGCGCTTGTCTGGAAATCTGGGGAAGAAGCGATTGATGAGATAGAGCGAATTGTCCGAGAAGAAAATATTGATTGTGAATTTGTACGCACGCCCGTGAAGATCTTTGCAGCCAAGAAAGAGGATGTGAAGGCGCTGAAGAAAGAGGAAGAGCTGGCCAAGCGTTACGGATTTCCGCTGGTCACAAATGAGGGTAGTGAACAGTTCCCTTTTGGCTATGCCACAGCACCGCGTCAGGCCAAGTTTCACCCCCGCAAATTTCTTTTAGGGGTGGCACATGCGGCAGAAAGGTACGGCGTGAAGATTTTTGAAAATAGCCCGGTTATCACTTTTACCGGAAAAGAGGGAAACACCGTAGGGACTGAGGAGGGAAGCGTGACTGCCCATGAAATAGTAGAAGCTACGCATTCTACTATTGATCATCCTGTGGAAGTACCTAGCCGGCTTGAGGCCAATCGATCTTACGTGATTGAAACCAGGATTCGGAGCGGACTTTTTACGGAAGGCATCTACTGGGATACAGAAGATCCATATCACTATTTCCGAGTTGATCCGAAAGGCGAGTATGACCGCCTGATTCTTGGCGGAGAAGATCATAAGACAGGTAATAAGACGGATGCTGACAGCCACTATCTCAATTTGGAAACGTATCTTCGCGCTCTTTTACGGGGAGAGGCGTATACCGTGCATCGGCGCTGGAGCGGGCAGATCCTGGAGACTTCAGATGGGTTGCCGTTTATTGGCCGCTCGCTCACTAATAGTCATCACCTTATTGCTACCGGGTATGGTGGGAATGGCATGACCTTTGGCGTGATTGCCGCGCAAACAATCACCAGTCTGATCAAGGGTGAAGAGGCGCTATTTGGTGATCTCTACTCTCCAAAACGTTTCGGCGGCGTGCCGAGCATACTTGGACTTGCCTGGCGGTTCTTCATGAATTTTGTGGTGGCGCGGATTATGCCAAGGAGTGATGACATTGCCGGCATTCCTTCCGGCAGCGGACAGATCATCCTCCGTCATGGAAAGAAGGTGGCGGTTTCCAAAGACCATGACGGAAACGTGCGGATGGTTTCCGCCGTCTGCACGCATTTGGGTTGCGTGGTGAATTACAATAACGTGGAAAATACTTGGGACTGCCCTTGCCATGGCAGCCGGTTTGCAAGAGACGGCAAGGTCATTAACGGCCCCGCCAAGCGTCCTTTGCCGCAAATTGATCCCTAAAATGATATCCGCACTTTCACTCGCCTTACTTCTTTTGACTGGTCTTGGCTGTACGCCAGGTATAAACGGTGGAAATACTTTTTCCGTAAAGCCAGATGACGCGCGGCCGCTCACAAGGGCCAGCGAACGGGAGAAGAAGCTTCCTTTTGGTCTCTATATTACGCCATCAAACACCCCCATTGACCCACCGGAGAATTTCACCGGTTACCACACGGGAAGAGATTTTGAGATTTTCCCCTCAGAAAAAGAAACAGATGTGCCCGTGAACGCCATTTGTTCTGGTGCGGTGGTGTATAGCGGTCGTATTCCTGGGTACGGCGGGGTAATAGTGGAGTCATGCACCATAGGCGGTGAGGCCGTGACGGTGCTGTACGGGCACCTGGACCAGGAATCCTTTACGCATGGGGTAAATGATCCTCTGCCGCTTGGGGAGCAGTTGGCTATTTTAGGAGATGACCACAGCACAGAAACGGATGGCGCCAGAAAACACCTCCACCTCGGCATTCATAAAGGTACCGCGCTTGAATTCCGCGGGTATGTGGACAAGAAAGAGGAGCTCGATGCCTGGCTTGATCCGGATGTGGTTCTTGGGCAGCAATAAAAAAACAGGCCCGGAGGGGGCCTGTTTTTTTATTGTGTGATGAGAGGATCCACACTTGTTTTGTAGAGCACGTTTGGCTGAGAAGCTTCTGATTCAAGAATATCCTTAGGAAGCGGGACAAGAATAGTATTTGCATAATAGCCATCCTTCGGAGGGTTGATGACGGTAAACTTCAGTGCGGGAATATAGAGATTGTGATTTGTTGTGCCGTCATATTGGTAATATGACATAAGCACAAATTCCGGGTCGCCTACCTCTACTTCCGTTACCTTTGTTTCCGGATTGCTGTAGCTATAGAGTCCGCCTTTTTTGAGGACATCTAAAATCTTGCCGGTATCATTTTCAAGTTCATAGCTTGAGCGTTCAAGGGTTCCACTACCCTGGACGGAAAGGCTAGTGACCGTTTGTGTTCGGGAGTGCACGTTTACGGAGATGCCTTGAGGAGCTCCTCCTTGGTCCACCGTGGCTTCACCGTCCAAAATCAAGGGATACGTCACCGTGAGCGTGTCCGGGTAGTACGGGGTCTCTCCGCGCTCCTCAGATAGTGCCGCATACATCATGGACCGATTATCCACCACCGGTGATCCGTAGCCGTTGGTATTGATACCGTACTTTTTCACAAAGGCATCAGCCGCAGCAATTACTTCTCCGTCAGCGGGAATCTCCGCTTTGGTTAGGGGGGTGCTATTGGCGTAAAGATTTGTCCAAATACCCTGATTTGCATTCACGGAAACAGAGCCGTCATCTCCTGCGTAGATGGAGTAGCCGTTATCACCGGTGGTCAAAGAAAAGTTTTGAAGGCGGCTGCCCGGGAATGCTGAGAGACTTACGGGTCCTACGGTTGCACGAGAAAGTTCGCCAGAAGAAATACTCAGGCCTCCGCTGCGGCGGTAGACGGTATCTTTTATCCCTTCAAGGGAGAGCTCTCCTTTGTAGACGTAGGAATATACGGAGTAGGGAGCAATAAGTTTGGAATCCATGGCGGGCTCCGTCATAGGGGAAGGCGTGCCACCTCCGCCTCCACCGCGGCCAGCAGGAACCGCGCTAAGCGCTTCAGGAGATCCGGATCCGTTCAAAGAGAGTGCCCCAAAGGCATGCTTGCCTACGTCCTTCAGGGAAAAGCTGTCACTGAGCGTGGTGGGAGTAACGGAATAGCGTCCACTTACAAAAGGCAGAGCAATAATAAGTGCCAAGGCGGCTCCCGCTCCCACCAGAGCGAACTGCCGCAGGAAAGGGAAGGGGGAGTTTTGAGGTTGCTGTACGTTAGGCATAGATGAGGAGAGAAGAATTTTTTCCCGCAGTGTTTTAATGAAAGTAGTATTTCTTGGCACGTCAGGTTTTTGTTTCATGATCTCTGTAATGAGGGGAATAAGCTCTGCCTCACGGCTACGTAATTCCGGGTCCAGGGCATACAGTTCCTGGAGAAGTTCGTCTAGAGCTGTTACGTCCATAAGAGAGGGAGAAGAATGAGAATGGTGATGAGGGATTGGCGGAGTGCACGGAGAGCACGAGAGAAGGCCATTTTGAGACTTGCCTCGCTCTTTTCAAGCACTACGGCAATTTCTTTGAAGGATAACCCTTGCCATAAGCGCAACGTGAGCAGTTCCTGATCTTTGAGCGGGAGTTTTTTCAATTCACGCATCACGTATTCCAGCCGTAATTTTGTTTCTACGTCAGAGGCCAGTGAAGTCTTGTCAGCAATATCTCCGGACTCCTCAAGATGCACATCCTGCTTTTTTGTGCGGTAATAATCTATTGCCGCATTACGTGCAATTTTATAGAGCCAGCTTTTGGTGCTAGCACCTGCCTCTGCCTTGAATGAAGGAAAGTGTTCAGGTGC
>JAHFIZ010000047.1 GCA_023246145.1 Candidatus Uhrbacteria bacterium
ACTGGCCGTAGACATTGCTTCCGCCGGCTATTACCACCGCGGTGAAGCCTCGTGCCTCTAGCCCGTTCAGGACGGTTTTAAGGTCTCCAGAGGCTGTTTCTACGCTTCCTGGCACTATCTCCACCTCTTCAGGCTTTTCCGTCAGTACCACAATGAGTCTTCCCTGGAGCGGACGGCCAATAGTGGCAAAGGTGGTACGGCCCATGATCATGACGCCAGCTTTTTTTGTTTCCTCTACAAAGAACTTTTTATCCTCTTTTGAGCTCCAGTTGGCCAGTTCATTGGTACCTCTCGCAATGAATCCGTTGGCAGTTACGGTAGCTACGATAATGGTGTGCATAGGATGTGTATGTAGGGGTCGACCTCTGTGTCGACCCCTGCTAGTATGGCGAAGATCATACATTTTGCAACCCTATGAAGCCCTACGTCGAACGAACGCCAGACCACCAGTATCACGATCTTTTACGGAAGATTATGGACGAGGGCGTAGAGGTCACGCCTATTCAGGGAGAGAAATCCAAAATGATTTTAGGAGCACAGATGCGTTTTCCGTTTGCCAATGGTTTCCCCATGATCACGGAACGTGATTTGTCCGGCCGTTTCATGGAAGGCGCGCTCGCTGAGCACGTAGCTTTCCTTCATGGCGCCCGCACGCAGGAAGATTTGGTGAAGTGGGGCTGCCCATGGTGGAAGAAGTGGGTGACTAAGGAGCGCTGCGATATTTTTGGTCTCCCTGAAGGGGATCTCGGCCCTGGTTCTTACGGACCAGCTTGGACGGCATTTCCTACGGCAGAAGGTGCTCCGTTTAATCAGATTGAGCACGTTATTAAACAGATCAAAGAGCGGCCGAATCTCCGCACGCACATTATCTCTCCATGGATTCCGCAGTACACGCTCCAGCACTCCGGCATTCCGCCGCGTAAAGTAGTGGTGGCTCCGTGTCACGGCTATTTGCACATTCTTGTCTTCCCGGAGACCAAGGAAATTTCTGTTCATCACTTCCAGCGCTCCGGTGACGTACCGGTAGGCGTAGTCTTTAACATTATCCAGTACGCTGCTTTCACCATAATGCTCGGCCAGATCCTGGGCTACACGCCTAAGGAGCTTGTGTACACCATCTCTGACGCTCATATGTATGAGAGCCAGTATGAGAAGGTGAAGGAACTTCTGGCGCGTGAACCAAAACCGTTCCCAACCATGACCGTAGATCCTTCCATTACGGATATTTTCGACTTCCGCCCTTCACACTTCACGGTCAGTGATTACACCGCCCATGAGGCCATGACCATCCCGACGCCAGTGTAAGGGGGTAGAGGAGGTAGGAAGGGGTATAGGGGGTATTACTAACTCTCAAATTTCTTTTTGAGTGACTCATTACCCCCTCCTACCCCATTTACCCCTTCTACCCCTATCCCTATGAACTCCTTCGTGAACCCTGACAATTCAAAGCGTGGCGATTACGCGAAAGTTATTGATGAAATCGCTAAAGAAAAAATCTGCCCGTTTTGTGCCGAGCATGTTCATCGTATTCATCCAAATCCTATAGAGGAGAAAAAGTTTTGGCTGGTGACGGATAATGCCTATCCGTATAAGCCAGTGAAGCAGCATATCCTGCTCATTCATAAGGATCACATCGAGCACGTTTCCGAACTCTCTCGCGAAGCTTGGGATGAGTTGCAGGATATTTTGGTCGAACTTTCTAAAAACAAAAATATCGTAGGCGGCGCGCTCATGATGCGCTTTGGGGACACACATTACACTGGCGCCTCCGTCACGCATCTGCACGCGCAGCTGATCCAAGGAGATCCTGATGATTCGGAGTACGATAAGACCAAGGGCGTTCTCTGCCGCGTGGGCTAGCTACTGAACAAGAATGATTTCAATTCCAAACTGTTTAAGGATATTTTCTGCGTCTAACAGGGAATATCCTTTTTGGTAATACACTTTTTTAATGCCGGATTCCACAAAGAGCCGTGCACAGTTAGGGCAGGGGAATGTGCTCGTAAAGATGGAGGCACCTTGGAGGGCTATGCCGTTTTTTGCGCACCTGGCAATCGCCGCTGCTTCAGCGTGGATGGTGAGATAGATCTGGGGATTTGTCCCCGCATCAAAGTTACTCCGTGGATCACCATTCACTTCAAAAATAAGGTCGTTCGGCAAAGGGTGGTTGTGCGCTTTGCTGACCACGACCCCGTCATTCACTATCACGGCGCCAATCTGTCGCCACCAGTCAGAACTCTTCTTTGCCTCCTCAAGCGATTCACGGATGAGTTCGCGGTGCAGTTCTTCGGTAGAAATTATTCGGTCCGGGGGGACTACAAACTCCGTGGTTGAAATGGGTCTGTCCCAGCGGAGGAAAATATTTTCAAGCGTAACCTCGCCCTTCAGGTATTTTTCTTTCACATCACGTGAGACATCTTCGTCCGGCATCGCTACGACAGTATCGGCGGACAGGGAAGCGAGATCAGCCTTCGAAGCTACACGAACCGAAGAAAAGAATTCTAATGCCTCAATAGCTTTTTTCATTTCTTCGGGCTCTACCACTCTCAAATCGCGGACAATCGACGTGTAATCATTAATAACGTCGCGACCGAGAATTAAAAGAGGACCTCCTCGATATTTTTCGAAGAGCTCTATATATCCCTTATGCAGCACCGGCACGAAAGCAATGAGCACACGGTTAGCCTTCATTGATTTGGTTAAGAAATTTGGCAATGAGTTCGTTTACTTCTCGGGCCAGTTTTTCAGCGCCTTCAATCGTCAGATTGCGAACGCGCGCAGTAGTGGTCGTAGTCGCTTGAGGGGGAAGTACTACGATCTCTCCACAGCAATCCTTATATTCGTCCACGTCACCCGGAGCAATGTCCTTGGTGGAGGCAGAGAAGACCATGACATCAGGCCTAATGGCCTTAATGAGATCACCTATCCCGTGATGTGCCTCCCTGATGGTCACTATATCCACATGGCGCAAATGCAGAAGCATGTTCAGACGCTCGTTTTGCGGGACTATAGGACGCTTGGGGCCTTTGCGGATTTTGGTCAGTTCATCAGAGTCCACGCCTACAATAAGGACGTCTCCTAAAGATTTGGCCTTTTCAAGATAAAGCGCATGGCCTTCGTGAATAAGGTCATACACACCTTGAGTGAGTACCACCTTCATGCCGAGCGTTTTGAGGCTCTGCACCACTTCCTTGAGCTTTTCAAGGTCATTTACAATACGTTTCTCCGTATTTGAGCCTGGGCCAAAGGGATCTCGAAAAGACGTCTCCATAGTGGTAGATTATGTTGGCCGAAGCTTAGCAATTGCCCGTTTTTAATATAAGTGTAGGATGTGCATAACATATGAACAAATATTGGCTTATCACCATCGCTGTCGCGTTGGCTCTTACCTTGGGCATTCTCGCTTACGTTGCCTCTATCGCAGCTGGCAGCACCTTCTCCTCGGCCGTTGGATTAGAAGACGAAACCGTGGCGACGGTTGAGGCAGTGCATTATCATGCCGGGTTTCAAATGTATATTGATGACAAGCTCCAGGATTTTTCCGGCTTTCAATATATGGAGCTGAAGCCGTGTACTCCAGACTCACTAACAGAAGAAGATACAGTGCATCTCCATAATGACGTTGGTGATGTAGTCCATGTGCACCACGCCGGCATGACCTGGAGTAATTTGGCGCAATATCTGATTGAGCGTTCTGAAGCTAATCTTTCAGAAGATGAAATGCAAAAGGCCACAGTAGTTGGCTATGTGAACGGAGAAAAAGTGGATGACATTCTGTCGTACCCCATAAAGGCGTATGACAGTGTAGTGGTGTTCATTGGTAAGACTACCGATGTGGAAGGGAAGCTAAAGAATGCGGTAACTATCGATCACATCAAAGACATTGAAGCAGATAAAGAAAATTGCGGTTCATAGTCAAAACAAAAACCCGCCAGTTACGGCGGGTTTTTGTTTTGTTTGTTACTTACGCTCCAGCTACATCCAGTCTGACTGCAGGTCCCATGGTGGACGTCATAGTGACGGACTTCATGAAGATACCTTTAGCAGTGGCTGGCTTAGCGCGGCGGATAGTTTCCACAGCAGCGTTTACGTTGGAAACCAGGTTTGCTTCAGAGAAAGAAGCCTTACCTACAATCATGTGAACGTTAGCGGTGGCGTCGTTCTTGAACGAGAGCTTACCGGCCTTCTGTTCCTCAATGATCTTTCCAATGTTCGGACCCACGGTGTCCGTCTTTGGGTTAGGCATGAGACCGCGAGGTCCAAGAATCTTAGCGGCCTTGGCAATCTTAGTCATCATGCTCGGTACAGCTACCGCTACGTCGAAGTCGATCTTTCCCGTCTTCACCAGGTTTTCGATGTACTCCTCGTTAGCGATGATATCTGCACCAGCGGCCTTAGCGGCAGCTTCATTAGCTGCGTCTACGAATGCTGCCACGCGCTTGGTCTTACCACTTCCATGAGGAAGGGTGAGCGTGCCGCGGATCTGCTGATCACCCATCTTTGGGTCAATACCGAGATTGAAATGAATTTCAATCGTTTCATCAAACTTGGCGGTAGCGCCAGCCTTTACGGCGGCAACTCCAGCTTCAACGGAGAGCGCTTTCTTTTCAATTCCTCCCTTAACTTGGGTAAAACGTTTGCTGTGCATATGAGTGTGTGGTGCAAGCGTCCCCTCCAGGACTCCCACGAATTATTTTTAAGATTTTGATTTCTTTTCTTCCACCCAATCTTTGTAAACCACTTTGAAGTGGACCAAGAAGAGGGGGAGCGTGACCAAGACGAGCGCAATGTCTCGTACAGCGGCACTGGCTTTCTGACGGTTGTAGTTGCTGATCGTTTCATCGTTCACCGCTTCACATTGTTTCTTTTGTTCTTCTGCGGTTGACTGCTTCACCGTCACGTCCACCGGATAGGGGACGGGGTTAGCACAGTTCTGCAGATAGTCCGGAACATCAGCGGCGGTGATGACATAGGTTTTGAGGCCTAAGGTCACCACGTCTATGAGTCCGTACATGAGTGTGAAGAGCGTCACGGCAGAAACTACGGCAAAGTAGAGTCTGAGAATGAGGGATGATCCTTTGGTCATATGCCCTCAGTATACCTCTACGCTTCTACATCTACTCCCATCTGACGTGCCGTACCGGCAATGATCTTCATGGCAGCTTCAACATCTTTGGTGTTGAGGTCTGGCATCTTGCGTTCCGCAATGTCCTTGAGCTGAGCTTTGGTGAGCTTACCTACCTTTTCCGTAAGTGGCTTACCAGAACCGGCTTTCAGGTTCAGCATCTTCTTGATCATGTCAGAGGCCGGAGCCGTCTTCAGGATGAAGTCGAATGAGCGGTCTTCGTAGATGGTGATCACGGCAGGAACCGTTTCACCGCGGCGGTCCTGGGTCTTGGCGTTAAATTCCTGGACAAAAGCCTGGATGTTAATACCTTGCTGACCCAATACCGGACCGAGTGGAGGTGCTGGAGTTGCGGCACCGCCAATTGCTTGGACTTTGACGACAGCCTTGATCTTCTTGGCCATACGAGTGTTTGTTTAGAGTGGATTCAAGGGAATTTACCCAAGCGACCACCTCGTGAATGAGTGGCAGAATAGTGCCAATATTTGCAGGAAATGTCAAATATTGTTAGCTTCTTGGTGTTCGAGATTACTCTCGGCGGGAGGTACGTGATGCGTGTGCTGTGTTTAGAAGTAGATCGTGCTCTGCCGGCCGGTCTGAAGGCGGTGGAACCCATGGACGCCCAAGGATGGCTGGCCAAGCGGTTCGTCTACTGGGGTGAGGCCGATGTTGGCACCCTGCTCATCTTTGGAGGGCACGGGCTCATTACCGTAGAGGAGCGATGTACGCACAAGCGTCTGCTCGTCCGCGCCATGGAGCTCGGGTTGCTCCCGAGGGAGCTGACGCTGCAGGATGTCATCGGGGCCGGGACCATCTACGGGGACAGGAACTTATCATGGTCCGCCTCGAGCCTCGAGCTCGTGAGCACTCCTGACACGTTTCGTCCCCAGATCACGAAAGTTCTTCTTCCTCGCGCCAAGTGATTGCGAAGCATCGAAAAAGCCGCGGCCCTCGTGGGGCCGCGGCTAAAACTTTTTTATTACACTTTTTTTACTTGGAGGAAGTCGAGTTCCAGTGGAGTCTCACGACCGAACATGGAAACCATGACCTTAATTTTGCCACGGGCTTCGTCCACATCATCCACCTTGCCTTGCTGTGCCTTGAACGGACCGTCTGTAATGGCCACCATGTCGCCCTTAGAGACATCAATCTTGAATTCCGGTTCAGAAACGCCTACGCGCTTCAGAAGGACATCTACTTCTTCCTGAGCAATAGGGGTAGGGGTGTTTCCGGTGCCAATAAATCCGGTGACGTTTGGCGTGTTACGCACCACGTACCAAGAGTCATCCGTCACGATCATTTCTACTAATACGTAGCCCGGGAAAATCTTTTCCTCTACTACCTTACGTGCGCCGTTCTTGATCTTGATCTTCTTTTCTTTTGGCACCATGACATTGAAAATCTTTTCTCCCATGTCCATGGTATCAATGCGCTGCTTCAAGCTGTCCGTGACGTTCTCCTCATATCCGGAGTACGTATGGATGGCGTACCAGCGGCGGCCGTAATTGGCGGTTTGCTTTGCCATACTATGAGGTGAGTTTTACCAAAGCTTCAAGACCGAGCGTGAGGAGATAATCCAGTCCGCCAAGATAGACGGCGAGTACGAGACAAAGGCCAATGACGAAACCGGTGTAAGTCAATGTCTGTTTCTGGGTAGGCCAGGTAACCTTCTTAAGTTCATCTCTCGATTCGCGGAGGTAGCGAATAGGGAAGAAGTTTGCAAGCGACGCCATAGCGTAAAAATTTGGTACTTAAAATCCCCTTTGGGGGATCGATAAAAGGACTATAACAGAGCTTTTGGGCTTAGGCAAGGGGTCAAAAGAAAGCAGGGGAAAACTTGTGTATACTAGGGCTCTAGAGATGATCATCCGCGCGCTATGAAAGAAAAATTTCGCTTCACGCTGCTTGAGATGCTCCTTGTTCTCGCGCTAGCCTGTGTTGTAGCCGGTGTCATAATTTTGGCATTAGCATAAAAGAAAATCCCCGTTGTCCGGTTTAAGGGACAGACGGGGATTTTTCTTTTCTTAAACGTCCAAGTTGGAAACGTCTTTTGCGTGGGTCTGAATGAACTTTTTGCGCGGGGCTACGTCTGCGCCCATCAGGATGTCAAAGGTTTCGTCTGCTATAGCGGCGTCATCCACCGTGACCTGCTTCATGATGCGCGTACCAGGATCCATGGTGGTCTCCCAGAGCTGATCCGGGTTCATTTCACCCAAACCTTTGTAGCGCTGGATATTTACCTTGATACCTGAGGCAACAATAGTTTCAGCCTCCTCACCGTCATTTTCTCCAGAGACGTTTGCCTCCACCTCTACTTCTTCCGGTCCTTTGCGCTTACTACTCTTAGCCTTTTCGCCGGTCATCTCTTCCGTGAACTT
>JAHFIZ010000048.1:0-3051 GCA_023246145.1 Candidatus Uhrbacteria bacterium
ACCCTGTCCAAGAAAGTGACAGGGTGTTTGTTTTATGTTACGTTCCTGCGTCGAGTAAGGCATGAAGCCCCAATCGAAACCGGAGAATTCATGCTCACCATCGCCCTTTGTCTCGCTGCCCTCGCTGACGACTCTTCGGAGAACCCCGTGGAAACCAAGCCGGATACGTTCTTCCAGCTGATGGCAGACACGGCAGTTGCTCTGCCGAACGCCTCCGCGGACACCGAGGTAGAGGAGCGTCTGCTCCTCGTCCTTGAAAAACCGTTCACAAAGAAGCTCAGTCTGAGCGTGTTCGCGGAAGCAACGCCTAAGTACGGCGAAATCTACGCAGGGCCTACGCTCCACGTGGGAAATCTGGCGCTCACGCTCTCTGTGGGCGTGGAGACGGACGAGTTTCCGCTCCGTGGTGCGCTTACGGCGTATTTTTCAAACGAGCGCTTCACCTTCTTCGCCTGTGGCGAACACGGGGGATCCGGCCCGTGGTACAAAAGCTTCGGGAAGGTGAAATTCGGATCCTTCTCCACCGGCTTCCTCCTCGAACGCTTTGACGGGATCGGGCCCACTCTGGCGCTCGAAACACACGGGCTGGAGGCATGGGTCGCGCCCATCATGTACGACTACGAGGATAACGGCCTCAACCTCATCGCCGGAATCAGCTGGATTCCGTGAACGCCGTCCTCTCGCGAAAACGCCCCCGTCGGAACTCGACGGGGGCGTAACTGTTTTTATTTCTTCTTGTCGTGAAACTCTTTATACACGCGTTTCAATTCTTTATCCGTAATGTGCGTGTACACCTGCGTGGTAGTAATCGATTCATGGCCTAAGAGGGACTGTACGGCACGGATGTCGGCGCCATTACGCAGGAGGTCGGTCGCATACGTGTGCCGAAGGGTATGTGGAGTGACACGCTTAGTAATTCCGGCTTCGCGCGCGTATCTGTCGACAATCCGCTGGATCGATCGCGGCGTAAGCGGGTGACTGGTGACACCAGCCGCGCGACGGGCACGGTCATGACGGACAAAGAGGTAAGGGGACGTGTCTTTTCTATGATCGATATACGCTTTGACCGAACGCTTAGCATCATCTGAGAAAAAGACCACGCGATGCTTCTTTCCCTTTCCTAAAACCGTAAATTCGTCTCGTTTTAAATTCACGTTTTCTATCTTCAAACCAGCCAGCTCGGAAACACGCAGTCCAGTGGAAAACAACATCTCCAAAATTGCTTTGTCTCTGTAGCCCACGATAGTCGGATCACTCTCCGGAGCTTTACGAAACCGCTCAAACTCTTCGCTCTCCAAAAAACTCACATGGCGGCTGTCTTGTTTGGCGAGTTCAATCTTCTCCGCGGACAGAGACTTCACATCCCGCTTAGAGAGATATTTCAAAAATGATCTGAGTGCAATCAAATGATAATTCTGGGTAGTCTTCATGAGCTGCGGAGCGTCTCTGCCGGCAATGTCTCTATTCAAGTGCAGTCTGTAGTTCCTAATCATGTCATTCGTAATCTCCCCCGGATTAGGGGCTTTGGCCCAATCAGAAAACCGCAACAGATAAAAACGGTAGTTCTGGACCGTCTTATCAGACCGCCCGCGTTCAATTTCCAAATATTCCAGGAATTCTTTGATGTATTTCTCTAAAAGCTTTTTGGCCATAGAAGCAAAGGGGTAGAGGAGGTAGATGGGGTAGAGGAGGTTATGAATCACTCTTGAAGAAGTTTCTCTAAAAACCTCTTCAACCTCCTCCTACCTCCTTTACCTCTCCCATGTGTCGCACATTATACACAACTTCGCGTCTCGGCCATTTTCTTGACGTTAGGCAGGCAGTCCTGTACACTTCTGCGCTGCGCCTAGCAGAAAAGTGTACCTTCCACCCCCAGACAAGTCGGAGTCAAGACTTGGAAAATCCGTTCTCCTCCCACCGTCCGCGCGTGATGCACCCGCAGCGTGCGCGGCTCATTCCACCACCGGGAACTGTGGTTGAAGTCGATCCCACCCGGGCTCGCCTTGTCCCCCAGAACTCCAAGCCCCAAACGGTGAACACGACCGAGGAAACTCGGCCGTATTCGCCCGGGATGGCCGTATGAGCGGCCCCGTCATGCACATCGAGGAAGACGACCGCCCGACACAGGCGTTCGATGACCCCATCACCCACGTCCTCAACGAAGACGGAAAGGTGGTGGCAGCAAAGCCCCGCGACAACGTCGCAGAACCCTCCACGACCGATACCGAGGAAGCCAATGGCGAATGACCAGCCTTCGCGCAAGCACTACGACGACCGATTCGAATCCAACCACCAGCCCGAGAATGGCGCTCCGCTCGGTAAGCCGCTGCCGCCACTTCACATCGAAGGCGGCAAGGTCTTGCTCCTGCAAGGCCGCGAACCCGGCACCCGTGGGACCGCCCTGCACTCGAACGTCGACGATCTGGAATAGCTCGATGGACCTTTCGAGCAAGCGCTCCATCAGCGACCCCGTAGTCGACCAACAGCTCGCCGTCTTGATGACGACGTTCGGTCGGCGACTCGGTCAACAACCAGAACGGAAGAAAGGGGAAGAGTCGGCTCCACGACCGGAGCCCTCTTTCTCCTTCCAATAGCCATGCCACCAGCGGGTGACGCGGCTCGAAGCCCCACGATAGACTTCAACAGTCTCGTGGGGTTTGCCATTTCTTGGCCAATCCTGTATCATTTCGTCCGCCCATTCACCATCAGTATCGAGGTAATCATGGCGAATAGCGCCGCAGTTCAAGTTGGAGAAGCCCCGCTTCTCGTCCCTGATCCCGCCGAAAACGCTCCGCCGGAGCCTTCTCTCCCGCCCTCTCGGCCAGCAACCTGCGAAAGCATGGCCGTGTTCGCCCCGAACGGGCGCCGGGCCGACCCTCTCTTCCTCATGCCGTTCTGCGGCGGGGGGTGGAAGCTCGGCACCGGTTCTCATCCCCAAGCGGGGTGGAGGTAGCCATGACCCGCGACGACAAGAAAGATCCATCGGACAACGGTTCGAAGGATCAGTCCAAGCCCGAAGATACGCCGGGCTCGAAAAAGGACGCCGAAAAG
>JAHFIZ010000048.1:3061-6262 GCA_023246145.1 Candidatus Uhrbacteria bacterium
CGCCACCGGACGAATGGCTGGATCGATTCCCGCCGTAAAATCCGATACCTGGCGTTGACCACCCCTAACCCACGTCATCCCCTCGCGGCGGCGTGGGGTTTGACTTTTCCTAGGGATTTGGCTACTATTCGCACACATTACTCAAGCCGCTTTTCATGGTTTTGGGATCGAGCAGACCCTCTACTACGATAAGCCGGATGAATTCATAAAATATGCTCGATAAGGGAAAGAAAGATAAGTTGATCAAGAAGCACCGCACCCACGAGACGGACACTGGTTCCCCTCAGGTACAGGTGGCCATTTTAACGGAAGAGGTTAAGGAGCTCACCAAGCACCTTAAAACTCACCGCAAAGATTTCAGCTCACGCCGCGGACTGGTAAAGAAGGTTGCAGAACGCCGCCGTTTGCTGAAGTACTTGGAGCGTGAAAATGAGAAGGCTTACGCTGAACTCATTGAAGCTCTGGGACTCAAGAAGTAAAATAAAGCCGACTCTGCGTCCTTTAGCGGCGTAGGGTCGGTTTTCATAAATTTTTAAATACTATGTTGGATTTTTCAAACCGACGCGTGGGAGTTTTCATAGACGTGCAGAACATGTACTACAGCGCCAGAAACATTTACGGCAGCAAAGTGAACTTTGGAAACATTGTGAAGATGACTTCTGAAAATCAGAAACTCATCCGCGCCGTGGCCTACACCATTTCTACTAAGACCGGTGACGAGCTTCCTTTCTTTGAAGCGCTGCACAAATCAGGCATTGAGGTGAACACCAAAGAACTGCTGGAATACGATTCAGGCCATAAGAAAGGAGATTGGGACGTGGGCATTACGATAGACATTGTGAGAATGCTGGATACGCTGGACGTCGTAGTCATAGTCTCAGGGGACGGAGATTACGTACCGCTCGGCGAGTACATCAAGAACCGCGGACGCATCTTCCATGTTGCCTCCTTCCGGGAATCTACCTCAAGCAAACTTATTGAGAGTGCAGATACGTACACCAATCTTTCTGATGACCTGAGCACGTTCTTGATCCGTGATCCGCATTACCGCCCAGTTCAGCAAAAGAAGGCTTCCGCCATGGACACCTTTGATGACGTGATTGCAGAACAGGGAGAGCATCAGTTCAAGCCCGTAGGTAACAAAGACACAAGCGCACCTCTCGCACCAAGACGCAGGAGCAAGTCTCCAAAGGAGAAGGAATAACCCCTTCTACCCCTTCCTACCCCCTTTACCCCATTATGAAACCATACTCGATTGAATTTGGAGGCAAGACACTCACTATTGAAACCGGCAAGTTTGCTAAAGCCGCAAACGGCAGCTGTACCGTGCGCTACGGAGACACCGTAGTCTTGGCTACCGCCGTCATGAGCAAAGACGTTCGCCCGGGACTGGGATTTTTCCCGCTCATGGTGGACTTTGAGGAAAAGCTCTACGCCGCTGGACGCATTAAGGGCTCCCGCTTTATTAAGCGTGAAGGCCGCCCTACGGATGAGGCTGTTTTGGCTGCTCGGTTTATTGACCGTGCCATTCGCCCGCTCTTTGACCACCGCATGGAAAATGACGTGCAGGTGATCATTACCGTGCTCGCTTTTGACGGAGAAAATGATGCAGACATCCCAGGACTTATTGCCGCTTCCTGCGCACTCCACATGTCTGACATCCCATGGGACGGCCCTATAGCCGTAGCCCGCGTAAACCAGAATCCGGACGGAAAGATGATTGTAAACGGAACCTACACGGAGCGCGCGCTCTGCCGTTTTGACGTAGACGTAGCCGGCACCGCAGAAAAAGTCATCATGCTTGAGGCCGGATGTGATGAAGCTTCAGAATCTTCTGTGATTGATGCCATCGTTCATGGTCGCAGCACCCTCGGTCCTGTTATCGATTTAATCGAACAGGTTCGAAAAGATCACGGCAAAGCAAAATTAGATGTCTTCACGCCAAAGACGGACGAAGCTCGCGCCATGATTGAAAAGAAAGCAGACGTGGAAGCGCTCATCCTTCCTTTTGTAAAAGAACAGGTGAAGGAGTTGTTCTTCGGCGCGCCAAAAGCCTCAAAGCTCGACCGCGCGATTGCCAAAGATGAACTGAAGTCCCGCACCAAGAAGTTCTTGGCAGAAAAGGGGATCGATGAAGACGGAATCAAGATGGGCACTTCCATGCTTGGAGGCCTGCTCGATATTGAGATCGGCCGCATGATCTTGGATGAAGGCAAGCGCGTAGATGGCCGTGGCATTAACGAAATCCGCGAGCTCACGAGTGAAGTGGCATTGCTCCCTTGCATTCACGGCTCCGGACTTTTCAGCCGCGGTGAAACGCAGGTACTTTCTGTAGTCACGCTCGGTGCTCCGGGAGACAAGCAGACATTAGACGGCATGGAGTTAGTGGGGGAGAAGAGCTACATGCACCACTACAATTTCCCTCCGTTCTCTGTGGGCGAAGCTAAACCACTCCGCGGCGCAGGACGCCGTGAAGTAGGACATGGCGCACTCGCTGAAAAGGCTCTTCAGTACATGATTCCAGACAAGGAAACCTTCCCGTACTCTATCCGCGTAGTTTCTGAAGTGCTCGGCTCCAACGGTTCAAGCTCAATGGGCTCAACGTGTGGTTCATCCCTCGCACTTATGGATGCTGGCGTACCTATTAAGGCCGCTGTAGCCGGTATTGCCATGGGTCTCGCGAGTGACGGCAAGCGCTTCCAGGTCATTACCGATCTTCAGGATCTTGAGGACGGTGAAGGCGGTATGGACTTCAAGATCACCGGCACCAAAAAGGGTATTACGGCTATTCAGCTGGATACCAAGACGGATGGTTTGCCTCATGACGTAGTAGTAGAGGCGGTAAACAAATCCCGTGATGCCCGCATGCAGATCTTGGACGTGATGGATAAGGCAATTGCTGCTCCGCGTGCTGAGCTCTCTCCAAACGCCCCAAGAATTCTGACGCTCATGATCAATCCTGAGAAGATCCGCGAAGTCATTGGTCCAGGCGGTAAGATGATCAATGAGATTATTGCCAAGACCGGAGTAGCCGCAATCGATATTGAACAAAACGGCATGGTCATGATTACTTCGACTGACGCCGCTGCCGGACAGATGGCCTATGACTGGGTCAATAACCTCACCCGCGAATTGCAGGTAGGCGAAATCTTTGATGGTGAAGTGGTTCGTCTCATGGACTTCGGTGCTTTTGTACAAGTC
>JAHFIZ010000048.1:6272-7211 GCA_023246145.1 Candidatus Uhrbacteria bacterium
CAAAGACGGTCTGGTGCACGTCTCAGAACTGGCCCCATGGCGCGTAGAGAACGTGACGGACATTGTGAACGTGGGGGACAAGGTCAAAGTAAAGGTCATTGAGATTGATGAAAAAGGCCGTGTGAACCTTTCCATGAAGCAGGCCGAAGGAAACACGTATACTGATGCCATGAAGGCCAAGGCGCAGACAGGAGGTGGCACTAGCCGTCCGCCTATGAAGCCGCGCGCCGGAGGACCAAAACACTACTAACATGGAATTAGAGAGGTTAGACATCCCGCTCAGAGATAACCCAACCCGCCAGAAAACCTGGCGGGTTGTAGCGTTTGTAGCCCCGCTACTTTTTCTAGCGCTCCTCACCGCCGCCATTTTCCGGCTGGTGCTCGTGAGAGACACCTTTGCCGCTGCTTGGCCGGAAGGCGCAACAGCAGCCATTCGCATTATTAAAACCACTGAAGATGCACAGATCATTGATGAACACTTTCACGGCAGGCTCCTTGGAACAGATACCGCACAAACGATCGATGAAGTCATGCTTCGGTCAAACAGGGAAGCGATCATTTTCCTCCGCGGCGACGATGTCATCGGCGCACTTTCCGATACCGACTCCTACACGAAGGCTTTCCCACGAATCTCCTTTTCTCTCCTTAACCCTTGGTATGACGGGGAAATCTTACTAAAAGATAATGGTCATCTTTCAACGCTGCCCCTCAGCCTGACTGAAAACAGCCTGACCATCCATGGCATTTCAAGAAATAACGATCTCCCGGTAGTTCGTTTTGAAGACGGGACGACAATTTCCGCCTCATTAAACCTGTCTGCAAGTGAAGCTGCAGCCTTCCTGCCGAGCGACATCCCTCTGGTTTACCCAGGCACGGCGGCAATATTTAAAGAAGCCTCAGAAAAAGGCCTCTCTATACTCTTTGGTGAAGACGCACACG
>JAHFIZ010000049.1 GCA_023246145.1 Candidatus Uhrbacteria bacterium
TTCTGACGACATGTCCGTAGAAAGCCTTACATTCTAAAGATCACCAAAAGAAGCCGCAAGGCTTCTTTTGTATTGCCTTGGATCGAAATTTCCTGTAGTATCATTGGTCCATCAAATCCTGTGAAAAGATTCGACATCATCACCATTTTTCCTGAGGTAGTCGCCCCGTATGCGGAGGCGAGTATTTTGGGTAAGGCGCAGAAGAAAGATTTGTTAAAAATTGAGGCACATAATCTCCGTGATTATTCGACCGATTCTCATAAGAAAGTGGATGACACTCCATACGGCGGGGGAGCGGGGATGGTCATGACGGTGCAACCGTTTGATGCCGCACTGGCCGATATTAAATTGAAGAAGAAGTTGCTCAGAGCTGCACCAAAGACTCGCGTGATCATGACCGCCGCTTCCGGAAAACGCTTCACCCAGAGCGACGCGAAGAGACTCGCGGAATATGACCAGGTGATCTTTCTCTGCGGTCGCTATGAGGGGATCGACTACCGAGTTGAAGAGGCGCTGGCCGATGAGGCATTGTCCATTGGTGACTACGTTTTGACCGGTGGGGAATTGCCGGCACTCGTGATGATCGATGCGATTGCAAGAAACATTCCGGGCGTGCTCGGGAATGACGAAACCATACTGGACGAATCTCACGGAGATGATGGCATGCTGGAATACCCGCAGTACACCAAGCCGCCGGAATACAAGATTGGTAAAAAAGTCTTAAAAGTGCCGGAAATACTGCTCTCAGGGAATCATAAGAAGATTAAAGAGTGGCGGGACAAAGAAAGAAAAAAGGCCTAACATTAAAGGCCTTTTTTCATCCCCAATTACGGATAGGCCCGTGCTTGACAGGAATTCCGCGTTCATATAAACTTTCGCACGTCGCTGAAGAGGCTTTAGGAGCCCAACCTTCAAGGGCGCTGAACTTTCACAATTGAAGATAACCAACGAATTATCAGCAATCAACAATTGTGTGATTACAACGTCCTATTCCGCGTAACCGCAAGGTTACGCAAAAGTCCTTAATCTAACGATTGAGGCACCTCCGTGAGGGTGCTTGCATCACCACGGAGTAACATCAGAGGCTTAGGTGTTAAAACCTAAGTACTTTATACTGAGAGTTTGATCCTGGCTCAGGATGAATGCTGGCGGCGTGTCTAAGGCATGCAAGTCGAACGGATATTACAGTGTAGCAATACAACGTAATATTAGTGGCAAACGGGAGCGTAACACATTGGCAACTTTCCTTGTACTCAAGAATAACCGCTGGAAACGGCGGCTAATACTCGATATGGATGGGGGGACATATGTCATTCCCATTGAAAGATTTATCGGTACAAGATTGGCCTATGGTCCATCAGGTAGTTGGCGGGGTAACGGCCCACCAAGCCTATGACGGATACCAGGCGCGAGAGCGTGACCTGGCTCACTGGGACTGAGAACTGCCCAGACACCTACGGGTGGCTGCAGTCGAGAATATTCCGCAATGCACGAAAGTGTGACGGAGCGACGCCGCGTGTCGAATGAAGGCCTTCGGGTTGTAAACGACTTTTATCAGGGACGAATTTTGACGGTACCTGAAGAATAAGGGGTTGCTAACTCTGTGCCAGCAGCAGCGGTAATACAGAGACCCCGAGCATTATCCGGATTAATTGGGCGTAAAGCGTTCGTAGGCGGCTTTGTAAGTCATTTGTTAAATCCTCAGGCTCAACCTGGGGGCTGCAGGTGATACTGTAAGGCTTGAGTGTGGGAGAGGCAGATGGAATGCCCCGTGTAGCGGTAAAATGCGTTAATATGGGGTAGAACACCAAAGGCGAAAGCAATCTGCTGGAACACAACTGACGCTCATGAACGAAAGCGTGGGTAGCGAAAGGGATTAGATACCCCTGTAGTCCACGCCGTAAACTATGATGACTAGATTTTGGGAGTATCGACCCTCCCAGAGTCGACAAAACAAGCTAACGCGTTAAGTCATCCGCCTGGGAAGTACGGTCGCAAGACTAAAACTCAAAGGAATAGACGGGGACCCGCACAAGCGGTGGATCATGCGGTTTAATTCGATGCAACGCGAGAAACCTCACCTGGGCTTGAAATATAGCTGCAAATCTCCAGAAACGGAGACTCCTTCGAGGGTGCTATGTAGGTGCTGCATGGTTGTCGTCAGCTCGTGCCGTGAGGTGTACCCTTAAGTGGACTAACGAGCGCAACCCCTGTCATGCGTTATACTTTCGCATGAGACTGCTTCCGTAAGGGAGAGGAAGGAAGGGATGACGTCAAATCAGCATGGCCCTTACGTCCAGGGCTACACGCATGATACAATGGCCGGTACAAAGGGTTTGCCAAATCGCAAGATGGAGCTAATCCCATAAAACCGGTCTCAGTTCGGATTGGAGTCTGCAACTCGACTCCATGAAGCCGGAATCGCTAGTAAAGGTGGATCATCACGCCACCTTGAATACGTTCTCGGGTCTTGTACTCACCGCCCGTCACGTCAAGAGAGTTAGTAACACCCGAATGTCGCCGATTGGCGGCAGAAGGTGGGACTAGCGATAGGGACGAAGTCGTAACAAGGCATCCGTAGCGGAAGCTGTGGATGGATCACCTCCTTTCAAAGGAAATTCCTTTATCGTCGATTCTAAGCCTTCGGGCTTAGTAGGGACGTTGTAATCACATAGTTGTGGAAGCTGAAGATTCCGTTGGTTAAACAGAAAAGAAACGCCTTAGGGCGCTTTTTTGTTTCTCATTTTTCGTTCGATCGTTTCTTGACGGTAATTGCTTTTCCTTCTACACTACCTTCGCTTTTCCCGGTTTGTTTTGTGCGGGCGTGTAGCTCAGTTGGTTAGAGCGCGGCCCTGATAAGGCCGAGGTCCCTAGTTCGAGCCTAGGCACGCCCACCAGAGGCCGGGGTAGCTCAGTGGTAGAGCAAAGGTCTGAAGAACCTTGTGTCGCCAGTTCGATCCTGGCTCCCGGCACCAAAAAAGCACCCCTTTGACGGGGCGCTTTTTTGTATCGTTCGATTTTGCTTAGAAGCTCACTACCCACCAGTCGCTGCCTTTTTGCACTACCTCTACCGTGGTGCTGTCTGTTTCATTTTTTCCGTCTTGGCTTAAATCCAGCTTCACTTTCATCTTGTTTCCGTCCTTGCTTTCAATGGAGTATGCGTTAAGATCCAGCTGGTTGATTTCTCCCCAGGCGTCATCAAATTCGCCGTAGGCTTCGCCATCCGCATCAAGATAGGATTTAGCCTTGTCATGATCCTTGGCCTGCACTGCTGTGAAGAAGCCGTTTACTGCTGCTTCCGGTGAGGAATGATCGGCCCCGGTACCTGGCATGCAGCCAGCACCTAAAAGCGCGAGTGAGCACAGTGCGGTAACAAAAACTCTGGAGAGTGTTTTCATAGATAGTCCGTGTGAATGATGGGACTAAAGATATCATACTTTTTGCGCTATACTCTTCTTACTATGAGACTACCCTTATTTCTTCTTGGCGGCGTTCTTCTTCTTTCAGGACCGTTTCACGCCATGGCAGCTGAAGTGTTAACAGATGTGTACGGAGATGCGGTTATTGCCACCTCACCGTCTAATATTTTGAATTCGGCTAACGCCGCAGGTGTGCCAGACGGCGTGTATGCGGATTACCGAGCGCAAGATGCGTATATCACGATTGATATGGGCGCGGGGGAGGAGGGCATGGGAGATCTCGTCATGACTATTCGTTCATTTGAATTCGGTGCTTCTGCGTTTGTTACTTTTTATGATGCGGACATGGTGGCGCTTGGAACGGGCGGAGGTACCTTTGATCCAGGCGCGACCACAGATGCGGTGACGTATCACGGTGAGGAAAATTACCGGTTTGTAAAAATTGTTTCAAATTCAAGTAAGCAATGGTCTTTGGATGCCGTTCAGGCCACTTCCGTGGAAACGCCAGGACAGGAACAGCCACCGGAACCTTGCGGTTGCGTGGTGAGCGAGGAAATTCCTTATGGCGGTGACGCTTCAGGGCTCGTTTCCGCGGGAACACTCGTGAAGACGTCAGCGAGTTCCTCCGTGTACCTCATTGGCGCTGATGACATGCGTCACGCTTTCCCCAATGAACCGGTTTTCACTTCTTGGGGCTATGACTTTTCAGATGTACAAACCATCTCGGCTACTGACATGGCTTCATACCAGCTTGGAAAAAACGTGACGGTAAGACCTGGCACCTGGCTCGTGAAGATTCCGTTTAACCCTAAGGTGTATGCCGTGGGTGAAGACGGGGCATTGCACTGGATCCGTACTGAAGCGCAGGCTAAAGCTTTTTATGGAATGGATTGGGCTGATAGGGTGCTTGATGTGAGTGAAGTTTTCTGGAAGAACTATACGGAGGGGGAGGAAGGCACGAACGCGTACGTTTCAGGAACCATCTTCAATGACAGCCAGACGTACTATATTGAAACCGAAGAAGGCGCTCGTCTGCTTTACGGATCTCAGGCAGAACTGCTCCGCACAAACTTTGCCTTTGAGGTGAGTCGTGTAGTCGTGGATACTGAAAAGGTTCCGGCAGACAACAAGAATGCCGATTTGGTGCCGTTTTACCACCCGTTCTAAGATCATCGGACAAACAAAAAACCGCCTAGAAACTAGGTGGTTTTTTGGTCGGGCCGACAGGGCTCGAACCTGCGACCTGCTGGTCCCAAACCAGCCGCGCTACCAACTGCGCCACAGCCCGACGTTCGCTTACCGTTAAGGAGAAACGAAAGCGGGGAAACTATAGCGTAGTTATATGCTTTTGGGAAGGGACGGGAGTGGCTGTCTCTGCTAAGCTTGGAAAGCTATGAAATCCGGCATCCGGAGCTTTAAAAAGGAGCTTGAGCACCATAAGGCCGGGCGGGCGGTCATTATTGGGTGTGATGAGGTGGGTAGAGGGTGCCTGGCCGGGCCTGTGGTGGCCGCTGCGGTCTCTTTTGACTGGAAGATGACAGAAGATATGAAGCGGTTAGCCCGGACGATTGTGGTGGCTGATAGTAAGGTTTTGACCCCTGCCCAAAGAGAGGCGGCGGATGAGGCTATTCGTGCAATTGCGGTGGAAGTCCGGGTTGGCGTGGTTTCTGTCGGCGTGATCGACAAGATCAATATCCTGCAGGCGAGTTTAAGGGCGATGAAGCGCGTTGTCGGGGCCGGCCCAGGCGCCGGCCCAGCGATCGTGCTCGTGGACGGCAATCAAAAGATTCCGGGCATTGATCACGCGCAAGAAACGATCATAGGCGGAGACGGAAAAGTGTTCTCTATTGCTGCGGCGTCCATCGTGGCTAAGGTTTATCGTGATCGCTTGATGGTAAAGCTGCACCAGGAATTCCCAGAGTACAATTGGGACCAGAATAAAGGCTACGGTACCAAGGCACATAAGAAAGCGCTCCGAAAGTTCGGCCTAACACCTCATCACCGGACATCATTTATCCATTTATGAAAGCAATCTTTAAGAGTTCCACGCTTGCTCATGGCCCGATGGGTCGAACGATTGAGTTAACTCAAGAATTCGTGCAGCGACGCCGGGAATTTATTGATGCGAACTTTGGAAAACAGTTGCATGATCCGGTGATGGTGGAAAGTGCTCACGGTAAACATGTTCATATCGCCACGCTCGCGGATGCCGGCACTGCAATTCCGGAATGCGACGGTTTATTTACCGAGGTTCCGAATTTGCCAATCATGATTACGCATCAGGATTGCGTACCGATCGTGATTTTCGATGTTGAAGGGTCCTTTGTGTGCGTGCTACATGCGGGTTGGCGCGGAGTTATTGCTGGAATACTGCCGGAAGCCCTAAGGATTATTGGGGAGAAGGGGAAGACACTTAAGGACCTTAACTGTTTCTTTGGACCGGCTCTGCAGAATTGTCATTTTGAGGTGGGCGCTGATGTAGCGGATCAGTTTAGAATGATTACGCCGTACTCCGTTATCGAGCGTGAAGGGAAATTCTTTGTTGATATGGATGAGGCGCTTTTAGTGCAGGCGGTGAAAGGAGGTATGGATCGCACTCGGCTGACTATTTCCGGGGATTGTACTTTTCATGATCAACAATATGCTTCCTGGCGTAGAGAGAAGGACGCGCAAAAGAACATGATCACGGTTGCCATGCTAGCTATGTAACGCTAGGATAGTCCTACTATGGACGCTCTGCGGGATGTGCTTGAAAAATCAAGCCAACATCAGCCGAAATTTACGGCTCCTTTGGGTTTGTCTGAGGAGACCGTGAGGATGATTTCCCGTACTAAAAATGAACCGGAATGGATGCTCGAAAAACGTCTTTTGGGCCTCAGCCATTTTTTGAAAACGGACATGCCGTCCTGGGGCCCCTCGCTCGCCAAGCTTGACCTCGATAAAATTGCTTTTTTTGTTCAGCCGAACACCACGGAATCCAGAAAGTGGGAAGATGTGCCGAGTGAGATCCGCGATACGTTTGAAGGGCTTGGTATTCCGCAGTCAGAAAGAGAATCACTCGCCGGGGTAGGGGCGCAGTACGATTCGGAAATGGTGTATCACAAGTTGAAAGCCGAGTTTGAACAGTTGGGTGTGATTTTTGAAAACATGGACGTGGCGGTAGAAAAGTATCCTGAGCTTGTTCGCGAATACTTTATGACGGGCTGCGTTCCGGTGCACGATCACAAGTTTGCCATGCTCCATGCGGCTGTTTGGAGCGGCGGGACGTTTATTTATGTCCCAAAAGGCGTGGATGTAGAGATTCCTCTGCAGGCGTACTTCCGCATGAACGCCATGCGCGGCGGGCAGTTTGAACATACATTGATTATTGCGGACGAAGGATCAAAGGTGCACTACATTGAAGGCTGTTCAGCGCCCAAGTTCGACGTTGCTGCCCTTCATGCCGGCTGCGTAGAGATTTACGTGAAGAAAAATGCTCACGTGCGTTATTCTTCGATCGAAAACTGGAGCAAGAACACGTTTAACCTGAATACCAAGCGAGCCGTAGTAGACGAAAATGGAACTATTGAATGGCTGAACGGCAATATGGGAAGCGGGACCACGATGCTGTACCCTATGAGCATTTTGCGAGGAGAAAAAGCTAAGAGCGACTATCTGGGCATAGCCTTTGCTGGCCCTGAACAAGTTCAGGATACGGGGCACAAGGTGGCTATGGTGGCACCAAACACTTCGGCTACTGTCAGAAGCAAAAGTATTTCTGGCGGGGGAGGGGAATCGCTTTATCGA
>JAHFIZ010000050.1:0-460 GCA_023246145.1 Candidatus Uhrbacteria bacterium
TTCTACGGATGATAAGAACTTCTTTAAGAACCACCGCGGCTTGGATGCAGGTACCACTACCTCAAAATGTACGCTGAATACGGAGTGGGGCCTGACAGACTTAAGCTGTGACCCTAACTACTTCAGCTACACGCACATCTACACCTGTTCTGCTGCCATCATCAGAGACGCTATTGCTCACCCTTCCACGTACGATTGTAATGCAGACGCTAACGCTGACGGCATTAATGACAACAGCCCATGCGTCAGTAACCCTACAGATATCTCCACGGTCAGCTGTACCTACCAGCCCCGTGTCCACGTACGTGACAACTGGGGATGGTGTTCGGGAACTTGCGACGTAACTAAGAGCACGAAGGATGTCGATGGAACTAACGGATGTTTTGATGGGGTAGATTCATTAGGAAGTTCGATGGATAGATCTAGCGAATGCGCTTTCGGTGTATATCCAGACTTGAGC
>JAHFIZ010000050.1:470-6991 GCA_023246145.1 Candidatus Uhrbacteria bacterium
AGCTTGGTATTGATCCATGGGTTTACTATGACGGAGCTATTACCGTGAAGCCATAAACAAAATCCCCTTCGCGAAAGCTTAGGGGATTTTGTTTTTTGAAATAAAAAAAATGTTTTTTTAAACGAAGAAACCCCTCAACGCTCTCCGCGTGAGGGATTTCGTATCCGGCGTAATGCCCGGATAAAACGCTATTTGAGGACGCACGTGACGTCTGCGACGAAGCCGGTGGCTGCGTCGACGACGGTGAGGGTGAAGCCCGTGTTCGTGATGGCCGACTTGGCGATGTTCGGGTCGTTGGTGACGCCCCGGTCATCGAACTGGAGAACCAGTTGATCGCCCACCACTTGCATGTGATCGCTCTGGCCGTTCCCGATGACGTCCATGTTCGGATCCTTCTCCGGAACAACCTTCCCCCCGTGGTCTACGTGGATGGGTTGATTCGGCAGATCCTGATGGAACTGGAAGTCGCCCTTGTGATCGGGCGGGGAAGCCTCGTATGCGAAACTGTCGTACGCACACGCGTAGGTTCCCGGCTGGAAGATGCGGAAGACGTCGGCACGACCGTTGTCGTTTTCGCCGATGTCCACGTGTGCATCTTGGAGCGGGGAAGCCCAGAAGTCTCCGGCCAGGTCTTTGTGGACCTTGAACGTGAACTCCTTGAACGTCTTGCCGATCTCCACGGTGCAGTCCGTGGGGGCGTCCTCGATCTCGGCTACCTTGCCAGAATCGGCGCCGAAGGACCCCGAATCACACTCGTAGTTGACGTAGCAGCCTTCTGCCACGTCCCCCGGCTTGAAGACGTTGTACGTCATCTTGCCGACGCCCGTCTGGACGCTGGTGTCACTCGTGTCTCCGGTGTCGCCACCGTTCTTGCAAGCGCCGATGAACAGCAGGGCCGCGAGGCCCAAGAACTTGGTCATGGTTCTCTCCTCGGGCCCTTGGCCCTGGGGAAAAGAGTTTCGCTCTGGAGCCGTATCTCAGGGATTGAGACACTGCTCCTCACAAAGAAAACATATCACAAAAATGGCTAATTGTCAATGTAAAAGGGGATACCCGCCGTCCAGCCTTTATATTTTCTTTAGGCAGGACCGGCGGGCCCGCCTGCTCTGGCGTTAAACAAAAAAGCCGCCTGAGCGGCGGGAATTAAAGCTAAAGTTAGCCAGATCTCATATATTTGAGCCTGAAAATGGGGGCTGTGGACAGATGTGGGGGTTTCATTCGGGAATACCAATTTTGGTGGTATTTCTGTCCTGGTGCCATTTTTTGGGGTTGTTTCGGATGTATTGGCGGATGTTTTCTAGGGAATCATCGTCTTTAACAATAGAATCGTAATAACGCCAATGCCAGATTGGCAGAGTTGATCGCTGGGTTATCTTGCGAATTTGTCGTGTCACACCGGATTTGAACCCTCCTATTATTGATCCAAGGGAATTCGGGTGAAGTTTCGATTTTCGTGATCGAGGGGGCGACGCGAGCGTCGCCCGTACATTCGTATGCGGCGTAGGGGCGATGCTTGCATCGCCCGGTTCGGTATCAAGTATGCGTATGATGGCGTGAAAATGATTCGGCATCACCACGTATTCATCGAGTGCGATATTTTTTCGCCGTGAAGGAAGCGCGATCCAATCATCGCGCGCGATGATTCCCAACGGATTGAGAATCATGATCCCGTCCCGGATGTCCCCGAATATCTCACGGTTTTCCCAGGTGCAAATAGTAATGAAGTATGTTCCCGGTTTCGCATAATCATATCCCCGCAACCTCGGATTCTTTCTCCCTATCTCTTCCCATGAAAACATAAATCCCCATATGTAAGGACGACGCGTGCGTGGTCCTTGGAATAAATGGGGAGTACATCCAATACATCAAATTTCTTTTCTCTGTTCCAGGTTACCTGTGGACGGAGTGGGGAAGGGGCGGGGTATCTTTATCTTTTTGGGGTAATTGATACATCCCACCACGCCTTCACGGTCTGAAAGAATTCTGCTTCGTGCGTGTAGGCGGCGCCGTGTCCACCTGGAAGTTCCACGAAAGAAGCTTCCGGCATGTATGGCTTCATGGCTTCTATAGCGAGTGGTGGTACCTGCGTATCGTATGATCCGTATGCCACGAGAGTGGGGACATTATTGAAAGCAGGCAGTAAAGAGAATTCTTCATGAGCATAATAATCTCCCGAAGCTATAAGAGCCGATCCTACGTCTATGTCATCCTCACTCCCCATATCCGTTTCTTCATCAAGTCTTTTTTCTGGGTCTCCCATTTCTTGGTGTAATTGAAGGATGACAGCTCTGTCTTGGGCTGCAACTTCTTGCATCTTCTCCTCACCAACACTGAGCACCAATGCGTCACGTTGTTTTTCAAGAAGGTCGTTATTGCTTGAGAATTGCCCGGGCGCTGCAAGGATATATCCTCTTACGTTTTGTGGATTGCTATTGGCATATCGTGCCGCCAAAAGGCCTCCGAAGGAACGGCCGAATATCACAACATCATGCTCGGGAATCACGGCAGCACGTAATTCATCTATGTCCTTTACGAAACGATTAAGACTTATTTTCCCCGTTAAGACTTCGGCACTTCTCTCAGACTCTCCGCCGCCGCGCTGATCAAAGACGAGCATAGATCCGAATGTATCTGCGTATCTTTCTGCCTGGCCGGTTTTACGTACATCAGACGAGCTGCTTCCGGGGCCCCCATGGAGGAAGATTGTTACGATGGAGGTGTCTCTGTTGTAGTACCAATAATGGATTCTTACATTATCGCTCGTGTAAAAATCGCCTTCAGCATCTAAGGATATCTTTTCATTTTTTAAAAAAAGCGCACGAGAAAAAAATATGGCTATTACCATCACGATAATGATGCTGAACAAGGTGATGAATAGAGATCGTTTCATATAGGAAAGTATGGATCCGGCCGAGCGCGCTCGCTCGACCGGATCCTGACACTACTGCTTGCCGCGCTCTCTGCCAGGTCTCCCTAGAAGATACAGTCGGCGTCATCGGTGAACCAGTAGGTCAGCCTGGTGACCGTGGTCCCGGTGACTTTCACCGTGACGCGATCGCTCGAGCCGCACCACGCCTGGTAGCTCGCGGACGCGTTGTCCTTGTCGAACTTGGTGCCACGGATGTACCAGGTGTCGGTGAGCTTGGTAGTGCCACCCGAGGTGAGGGTGTCCCAGCTCGGGGCGGGACCCCAGTAGTCGACCCAGCAGCCGGACGGCGTGATGGAGGTGATGCCGGTACCCGTGGCCGTCAGCTGCAGCGCGTTCGCACAGCCACCGCTCGTGGGGTTGTAGACGTAGTAGGTCTTGGTGACCTTCGCCGTCATACCGTCCGGCGCATCCGGAACATCGATGGGTTCGTTGGCCGCCGTGTCAGCGGAGGATTCGGTGGCGGGGTCGGCGATCATGCTCTCGTCGCATCCGGCGAGGAAGAACGCGTAGATCACAAACATGCGATTCATGAGAAGCCCCTGTGGCAGTGCGCGCAAAATTGCAACGCGCCGTGAGATTAGTGGATTTTAGCGCTCATGTCAACCAAAAGAGGATAAATTAAAGCTAAAGTTAGCCAAGCTCTGTTTTTCTGGTTAAGCGTGGACAAGGGGGAGATGGCCTGTTATTTTACAATTACCTCAAACCTGGAGTCCGCATGTCCATGTGCCTGAGCGTGGGTGCGATCCTTGTTTCGTACCTGTTGCTTGTTTGCGAGTTTTGTCTGGTGAGTCTGCCGTTTCTCAGGCGTTTTGTAGTCCCGAGCTTTGTGCCGGGGGTACCGAGCGTCTTCGTATACGCGGCCATCAACATCTTCTTCGCCTCCGAACTTCTGGAGATGCGGGTGCCCGTTTTGGTTGGGCCCTTGGATGCTCTGTGGGGAGGATTCTTCATTCTTCTTTCGGCGGCACTGTTTCACCACTACCGTCACGCAGAGGAAGAAGCGGCGCCCAAGGGCAGGGCGGTCATTCGCCGCCACTCCACGTCACCGGGTTAACGCCCACTCGCACCCCGCACCTCGAGGCCTCCCTCGGGGCCTCGTCACTTTCAATAGCGGTTTTGTTATAATAAAATCTATGTCCTGTATCTTTTGCGAGATTGTTTCCGGTGCTGCTCCTTCCCGTAAAATTTGGGAGAATGAGAAGCACGTTGCCTTTCTATCCATTTTTCCAAACACCCTAGGGACCACAGTGGTTATTCCTAAGGAGCACTATTCAAGCTACGCCTTTGATCTGCCGGATGGCATTTTGACGGAGCTTGTTTTGGCGGCCAAAAGGGTAGGGAAACTTCTTGACGCTTCATTTGCTGACGTAGGTCGTACAGGCATGGTGCTTGAAGGTTTCGGGATCGACCACGTCCACGCCAAGCTTTTCCCGCTCCACGGAACAAAAATGGAGAACTGGCAGCCTCGTCATTCCACCGTCCGCACGTTTTATGACGAGTATCCTGGATACATCGCCTCCCATGACGGCGAGCGTATGCCGGATGAAGAGCTCGTCCTGACCCTGAAGGAGATAAGAAAAGAGTAGTTTATGTCCGTCCACATCTCCATCCTCTCGTCCTCAAAAGGCCTCAAACCCTACGCGCTGCAGTTGAGCGCGATAACGAAATCTGTAGAGGCTGCGGTAAGGAAGCTTTTGCCCGTCAAAGACATTGACGTTGTTTTTTATGATAATCCGGAGGGCACGATTGAAGAGGTTGGCGGGATTGGCGGCTTTACTCCAAGTGCGAACACTGTTTTCATTTCTCTCAATCCGCGTCATAAGCATTTCAAGCGCGCACTCAAAGAAGAGTTGGCATACACTCTCGCTCACGAATTTCATCACGCCATTCGTTTCCGCACGCCCATCAAAAAAGAAACGTTGCTAGAGGCGATTATTTCCGAAGGTCTGGCGGATCATTTCGCATTGGAGGTGACCGGAAGAAAGAAGCCTGCACCGTGGTGCATCGCCTTAACACGAGATCAGAAAGAAGCTCTACTTAAACGTGCCTCAAAAGAGTGGAATGAAGAAGGATACGACCATCATGCGTGGTTTTACGGTTCGGCGCTGAAGAAACTTCCTCGCTGGACGGGTTATGCATTGGGCTACGACCTTGTCGAGAAATATCTTGCAGTTCATCCTCGGGCTAGCGCTTCAACTCTCGTAGCGGATGATGCTTCGCAATTCCCCCTTGTTTTTTGAGAAAGAATAGAGTACGTTGCGCGGTCGTCTGTTGATGACCTTCGGTAATCCTACCGTTGCGAGCAACGAGGAGGTCACGTGCTGTCACGCATTATCATCGAGAACTGGCGCGATCCAGAGGGTCCCGCGAGCTCTTCCTGGCAACGGGCTGTCCGCAAAGCGCTGATCCATGCTTGTCGCGAAAGCGATACGCCCGGTTTCAGGGAGGAGGATACCGTGAGCGTATTCTTCGGGAGCTGCTACATCCCGGGCGGAGAAGCGAACGAGAACCCTGAGGTGGCGACCATCCTCTTCGAGGGTCCCTATCTCGGACTGCAGGCCCGGAAGGATTTCGCAATCGTCCTCGGCCGTGCGCTCCTCGGGTACCTGCCGGTAGGCTGGCGGGTGGATGCGCTGCCCCGTCTCTACGACCGGCGTGAGGCAGGAGCAATCCTGATCAACGCGGACGGTACGCCTGTCGAGAGTTAGCGAATCGCGCTATACAATCTGACCTCTCGCCAAGCTGTCGCGCCGCCTTCGATTCGTCGGAGGCGGTTTCGTTTATCCTCGTTTAGGATTTGACAAAGTACTTTACTATGGTAAAGTGCTTTTGTATGACGACTACGGTCCAGACTGAGCAGGATCTCTGGAAGGCGATTCTTACCCTTAAAACACCTGCGGAAGCGGGGAAGTTTTTTTCTGACCTCCTGACCAAGGACGAGATCACGGATATTGCTAAGCGTTGGCAGGTGGCCCGTATGCTTTCTGCTGGAGATTCTTACCAAACGATCCAAAAAGAAACAGCACTTTCTAGCCGTACCATCGCCCGCATTTCTTCTTGGCTTAAGGAAGGGAAGGGCGGATATCAGCTCATGCTGACCCGTATCAATGACTCCCATCATTCCGTTCTTGCGCCCCATCGACGTAAGACGGCTTCTTAAAGGTAACTTTTAAGAAAACGCTCCGCGTCGAAAGGCGCCGGGGCGTTTTTTATTTTTCTCTAACTCTCTATGAACTCTCCCTCCATTCTCTTTATTGGCGCTACGCACGGCGATGAACCGCTCGGCGTCCGAGCACTCTGTAATCTTTCGGCGAGAACTGCTGACTTTGATTGGATCATCGGCAACCCTCCGGCCTACAGGCTAAATACGCGAACGTTTGAAGGCGACCTCAATCGGAGCGCGCCGGGAGATTTGCGGGCTCCAGAGTACGCGCCACGCCGCGCTCGAGAGATAGTGAATCTCGCCAAACAGTATGACTGGACGATTGATCTCCACGCTTCCACGGCGTACTGCGGAATATTCATCCTCATCACGAAGCTCACCCGGGAAAATCTTCGGCTTGCGGCGCGGTTGAATATTCCTCGCATAGTC
>JAHFIZ010000051.1 GCA_023246145.1 Candidatus Uhrbacteria bacterium
TTTGGAATTGAGGTGGACGTAGTAGAGGGCATGCAGTTTGAAAAGGGTTACGTTTCTCACTACATGGTGACCAATTCTGAGCGCATGGAAGCGGAATATCAGGACGTTCCGGTGCTCGTGACGGATCAGAAAATTGGTTCCGTGCAGGATTTGGTGCCGCTCCTTGAAAAGATCGCCGCTAGCGGAAAGAAGGAACTCGTCATCATTGCAGAAGACGTGGAAGGTGATGCGCTCGCAATAATTATTTTGAACAAGCTACGCGGCGCGTTTAACATTCTGGCCATTAAAGCTCCCGGCTACGGTGATCGTCGTAAGGCGATGTTGGATGACATTGCGATTGTTACGGGCGCAACAGCTATCAGTCCAGAAAAGGGTATGAAGCTTGAAGGTTCTGGTCTTGAAATACTTGGCCGAGCTCGCCGTGTGGTCTCTACAAAGGACACAACCACCATAGTAGAAGGCGCTGGCGATAAAACCTTGATCGCTGAACGCGTGGCACAGATTAAAAACCTGCTTGAGCAAGCTGATTCCGATTTTGATAAAGAGAAGCTCCGTGAGCGGATGGCTAAGCTCGCGGGTGGAGTGGCTGTTATTCGCGTGGGTGCAGCAAGTGAAGTGGAAATGAAAGAAAAGAAGCACCGCATTGAAGATGCAGTAGCTGCTACTAAGGCGGCCATCGAGGAAGGAATCGTGGCTGGCGGGGGAGTCGCTCTCATTCGTGCCAAGGAATCTCTCAAGGGTCTTAATTTGGTCGGCGACGAAAAGCTGGGCGCTGATATTCTAGACCGCGCTTTGGAAGCGCCTATCCGTCAGATTGCGGAGAACGCCGGAAAAGAAGGCGGCATAGTGGTTGAGCACGTAAAAAATGCCTCCGGCAACATGGGCTGGAATGCAGTCACGGGTGAGGTGTGTGACATGGTAGCTATGGGGATTGTGGATCCTGCGAAGGTTACCCGTTCCGCTCTCCAGAACGCCGCCTCTGTAGCGGTCATGATCTTGACCACAGAAGCCGCTATTACGGAAGTTCAGAAGGACGAAAAGTCCTCTCCAGGAGCTCCTGACATGGGCGGGATGTACTAGGGGGGGTGAGGGGGTAGGAGGAGGTAGAGGGGGTAATGAATCACGCGAGTGAAAGAGACCCTGAGCATTTGCGAAGGGTCTAGAGGTGGGGATATTCGCGTTTGCAAATCTATTGTTGCGTGGTGCAATAGAGGCCTGTATGGACATCACCAAGAACGATTTGAAAGAATTGAAGACGGATTTGCTTGAGGCTGTAAGGAGCACAGTAAAAGAGGAAGTAAAGACAACCGTAAAGGAAGAAATGGCTGTAGTGAAAGCAGATCTGCTTGAGGCTGTGGAAACCTCGGTGAAATCCGTAAAAGCAGAGCTTCTCGTTGCTGTTGAGACCATGGTCGCTGACGAGGGTCGATCGACGCGTGATTTTGTGGTCCAAGAAATTCGTGCCTCGGAGACCAGGATGACGAGCAAAATGGAAGCTATGCGGGTCGAGATTATTTCCGATCTTGTTGATGTTATCGATAATGGCATACACCCACAGCTCGATGACCACGAAACGCGACTAAAAAAGCTTGAGACAGCAGCAGTATAAAAGGCGGGGCTGAAGCCTCGCTTTTTTCTTTTCTTTTTGCTAAGATCTGAGGCGTTATGTCACAGCTCGACGACCGTATTAAGGAGCTTGAAACACGGCTGCAAAAGGCCTGGGATGCTTTGCGTTTAGAAGAAACGCGGGCGCGGAGCGTGGAGATAGACGGCATCATGGGGGAGCCGGGATTTTGGAATGATCAGAACCGTGCACGCGCTATTTCTCAGGAAGGATCGGATTTAAAAAAAGAACTGGAGCTCTGGGAAGGCTTTAAAAAGAATCTCGACAATTTGCGAGATGTGATCGCACTTGGCGAGAGTGATGAAGAGATGAAAAAAGAGGGGGAGAAAGACTTGGAGGAACTAGAGAAACAATTTTCCAAAATGGAATTCCAGATGCTTCTTTCCGGAGAGTTCGACAGCCGCAACGCCATTATTTCTCTCCATGCGGGAGCAGGCGGTACGGATGCCAATGATTGGGTGGCTATGCTTTTGCGCATGCTCACGCGATTCTCTGAGAATCAAGGCTGGAGCGTAGAGCTGTTGGAAGAATCTCGCGGAGAAGAGGCCGGTTTCAAGAGTGTCACGGTTTCTGTCAAAGGCCGGTTTGCGTACGGTTGGCTCCGGAGTGAACATGGCGTGCACCGCCTGGTGCGGATTTCTCCGTTTGATGCGGAAAAAATGAGGCATACTACCTTTGCGCTATGTGAGGTTCTTCCAGAGTTTGACGAGGTAGATGAAAAGGCGATTGAGATTGATCCGGAAGACTTAAGGATCGACACCTACCTTTCAAGCGGCAAGGGCGGACAGAGCGTGAACACTACGTATTCCGCTGTCAGAATTACGCACCTTCCCACAAATACCGTGGTCTCCTGCCAGAACGAGCGTTCACAGCTACAGAATAAGGAAACGGCCATGCGCGTCTTGAAATCTAAGCTATATAGGCTTATGGTAGAGGCTCGCGCCAGCAAGATTTCTGACGTAAAAGGCGAGCATAAGACGGCAGCTTGGGGAAATCAGATCAGAAGCTATGTGCTCCATCCCTACAAGATGGTGAAGGATCACCGCACGGATGTAGAGACGCCGGATACGGAAGCGGTGCTGAATGGAGATCTGAAGCTCTTCATGGAAGCCTACCTCAGAAAATCAGTAGAAGAGAAAAACGTATGAAAGTCTTAGTCACGGGAGGTTCTGGGTTTATAGGTTCGCATCTTGTAGATGCGCTTATTGTGGCCGGCCATGACGTGACGGTGATTGATTCTGTAGAGCCAAGGAAGGATAACCAGAATCCCAAGGCTGAGTATGTGAGAATCAACCTGCTCGATGAACGCCTAAAGAGCGTCTTCACCCGGGTCCAGCCAGAGATTCTTTTTCACTTTGCCGCCCACATTGATGACCGCGCATCCGTGGGCATCCCATTTTTTAATGCCAGAGAAAATATTTTAGGTTCATTGAACGTTTTTGAGTCGGCTCGTTTAACCGGAGGAATCAAAAAGATTTTGTTTGCTTCCACAAGCGTGGTGTACGGATCCGCAGAAGAAAAAGCCTTTACGGAAAAAGTAATTCCGCAGCCTCTGACCCCGTACGGTATTTCCAAGTTGGCTTGCGAGTATTACCTGCACTTTTATCTCACCACCTACGGTATTCCGTACGTGGCTTTCCGTTTGGCCAACGTTTACGGGCCGCGCCAGGACACGAGCAAGGAGTGCGGTGCCACCGCCATTTTTACGAGCAAACTTCTGCGTGGCGAACAACCGTTCATGAATAACGACGGTCAAACCGTGCGTGATTATATTTACGTCACGGATGTTATTGGGGTGTATTTGAAGGCCATGGAGAGCAACGTGACCGGTGTTTTCAACTGCGGAACTGGCAAGGGGACTACCACAGAGGAGTTGTATAAACTTGTTGCAGAAGCCGTGCACTCAGATATGAAGCCAGTGCTTCGTCCTGACGTTCATGATCAGGTAAAGCGGAGCATCATGAGAAGCACGCTCGCCCGTAAAGTCTTCTCTTGGAGGCCTAAGGTGAGCTTAGAGAAAGGTATTCATGATACGGTGGAGTGGTACAAAGGACGCGTATGAAGGTAGTAGTAACCGGCGGATCCGGATTTTTAGGTTCCCATGTAGTGAATGGGCTCATAGCGGAAGGTCATGATGTTTTTGTTATAGATCACTTTAAAAGAGATCGTCAGCGGTTCGTTCACCCGGAAGCGAAGCTGTTTAAATACAACGTGGGCCATGAGGACGTGGCCGGTATTTTAAAAGACATTGGGCCGGACATCATCATCCATCTGGCGGCACAGATTAGTGTTACCAAGTCTTTGGCCAATCCGATTTTTGATGTGGAGGAAAACGTCATGAACGGCCTGCATCTCCTTGAGGCGGGCCGGAAGGCTGGGGTAAAAAAAGTTATTTTCTCTTCCTCGGGCGGCGCTATTTACGGAGACTATCCGGTATTTCCCACGCCAGAATTGGATTCTGTGAAGCCGCTTAGTCCTTACGGGATAGGCAAGCTCATGTTTGAGCACATTCTTCGTCATTACCACGAGCAGTACGGCATTAGTGCCATCTCTCTTCGTTTCGCCAATTTGTACGGGCCGCACCAGCAGGTGATTCGTCCGCACGGAGAAGGTGCAGTGGTTCCGCTCTTCCTTGAAAAGATGCTCGTGACAGGCGAGCCGTTAACCGTTTTTGGCGACGGAACATCTTCAAGAGATTTTGTGTACGTGGAAGACGCGGTGGATGCGGTCATGCGTGCGGTGAATACGCCGGCAGCTTTCCTTTTGGTAAACATTGGCACCGGAGAAGAGACCACCATGAATGATCTACTGGCATTATTTACCGAGATTCACGGCAAAGCACATCCCATTGTGCGCGAACCTTTCCGGGTGGGCGAGGTCCGTCATTCGGTTCTCACAAATGCACTCGCTAAAGAGAAGCTTGGCTGGGAGCCACGCATGCCGCTGAAAGAGGGCCTCAAGAAAACGTACGATTGGTTCAAGAATGCCTTTGGAAAAGAGGTATGAAGACCGTTGATTTAGAGGGCGCACTTGAGCTTCTGAAGGAAGGCAAGACGGTTATTTTTCCCACAGAGACTTCCTACGCGCTCGGTTGTGACGCTACGAATGACGCCGCAGTAGAGAGAGTTTTTAAAATTAAGGGTCGTCCAAACGGCAAGGGAACGCCGTTTCTTTTACCGGAAGATATGGACCCCGGGGAATTTGTGGATTTTTCTCCCAAGCTTTCAGCGTTGGCCGAGCGCTTCTGGCCGGGGCCGCTCAATATTGTGGCTCCTCGATCGGAGCACTCGAACGCTTCCATGCGCTGTGAAACGGATGGTACGCAGGCGGTTCGGAAATCCTCGCATCCGATTGCGTTAGAACTTGCTTTCATGCTCGGCCGACCAATTGTAGCTACAAGCGCTAATCGTTCGGATCGTCCATCCATCTACACGGCCGCAGGTATTAGGGACGAATTTAAGGACGGAGAATTGCCGGATGGTTTTCTTGATGCGGGCGATTTACCTATAACTCCTGCTTCCACAATTGTGCAGGAAAAAGATGGCCGAATCGAAATTCTCCGCCAGGGCGGTATAGTCTTGTAGTATGACGGACCCAAAAAAATCGTACGGCCAGCATTTTCTTCATGAGGCGAGCGTGATTGAGAAAATTATCGCCGCAGCAGAAATTGCTTCGGGGGACGTTGTGGTTGAAGCAGGCCCGGGAAGGGGAGCGCTCACAGAAAAGATTGCCGCAGTCACTGATCCCATTTTGATCGAGGCCGATAGCGATCTCATCCCTCAACTAACAGCAAAATACCCTCAAGCGACCATTATCCACGCCGATGCCGCGCAAGTGGATTACGACGCCCTTCTACCCCCTCCTACCTCCTCTACCCCCTGGATTTTTATCTCCAACCTTCCCTACAACGCTGGAAATGCCATTCTCATGCAGGTATTAATGGCCAAGCACCCGCCTAAGCATCTGGTGGTCATGGTGCAGAAAGAAGTGGGGGAGCGCATGCTCGCGGTAAAGGGTTCTGAAAGCGTTTTGACCGTAGCTACGAATCTTTATGCTCACGTGGAGCGCGTCTGCAAGGTAGCTCCGGGAGCTTTTACCCCACCGCCTAAGGTAGACTCTGTTGTTTTGAAATTAACGCCGTATTCCTCGGACATTGATCGCGAAAAAGTGATAGCCTTGGCGAAAACTGGCTTTCACAATCGTCGCAAACAGCTTCACGGGAATCTTTCAGAGGCGGGTATTGCCACAAGTGCAGAAGTAAAAGAAATTTTGGTAGGATTTGGCCTTTCTCCGCTCGCGCGCGCAGAGGAACTTTCTCTAGAAAACTGGATTGCACTTTCAGATAAGTTGTAAAGAGCGATTCATTACCCCTTCTACCCCCTTTACCTCCTCTACCTCTCCTGCTCCCGTGATATACTTTCCCCCGTATGGACGAGGACCGGATCGTCATTGGGCACGGTCAGCCGACGCTTTCCAAAGAGCAGAAAGTCGGCCTGTCTTTTGTTGTTGTTTGTGGACTAGGGGCGGTCATCCTGGGTGGTTTGTATTTATGGCGGCATGTAGCACATCCTTTTGCTATTACGTACTCCGGTCCGCTGCTTCTGTTGCGTGAGGAAGAGCAATCAGCAGAGGCAGAAGCGGAGAAAAAGACGGATACGGATAAGGACGAAATTTCCGATTACGATGAGAAGAACATTTACGGAACAAACCCCTATCTGGCGGATACGGACGGAGACAGTATGAGTGATAGTGCGGAGATTACGAGTGGACAAGACCCCAATTGTGCCAAAGGAAAAGCCTGTGACAGCATTCTCCAGGATGAAAATGCTTTCCGGGATGAGGGTGCGAGCGGCACCTTTGTGAGCGGCATTACGCCGCCGGTACCACCGGAGGGGCTCTCCGGTACGGATGCTGCAGACGCCGCCGCCACCCTGGAAGGGGGACAGCTGGATCCTGAGTCTATAGCGCAGCTCCAAAATCTTTCCACGGCTGAAGTGCGGAGCCTACTTGTAAGTTCAGGCGCTGATCCGGCAAAGATTTCCGGCTACACGGAAGATGAGATTAGGGCGATTTATGCGGATATTTTAGCCGCGCTCACTAAATCTGCCGCAGATACTTCCGCAGAAAGTACTACGCCTCAGGCTCCTGCTAACCCATAAACTGTGCCCAAGCCAAAAACCTTCAAGCGCATAAAAAAAGTGTTGTACACCGCCGGAGCCGGCATGCTCCTCTTTTTCTGTCTGTTTTCCGCAGCGGCACGTCCGTTTGCTGCACAGGCTGAAGGTCCGGTAGTGATTGTGAGCAACATTCCGCAGTCTATTAAAGACGCGCTTGAAAAGGTGAAGGATGTAGCTACCAAGA
>JAHFIZ010000052.1 GCA_023246145.1 Candidatus Uhrbacteria bacterium
GCGGAAACCGTTCTCGAGCGTCTTGCCTGGACCTACAGCAATAACCGTGCCGCGATCAGGCTGTTCCTTGTCTGCGGTATCAGGAATAATAATGCCGGAAAGCGTAGTAGTCTCCCGGGCAACGGCCTCCACAATCACATGATTTCCAAGTGGCTTAAGCTGCATAGGAATAAAATATTAAAAATATTCGCAGGACGATTCTACCTTTTAGCACTCAGCTGTCAAGATTGCTTATAGGCGCACCGCCCCTCGCGAGTACGACGGGCTTCGGGTCCGGCAAGAGCGAGGGACAGCATTTTTGCAGACAGCCGATCAACCAAGACAAATTTCTATACAACCGGCTGGCTCCAAAAATGCCCGAGCGATGACGGACCCATGCCCGGCGCACGGAGCGCAGGGCGGCTCCTTTCTTTGCTACTTTCTTTTGAGGAAAAGAAAGTAGAAATACAAAGCTAATCCGAAAAAGAAGTTGACCGAACAAGCAACGCAAAGACAAGTGCAACAAGCGCCAAACCAGCAAAAGAAGACCACAGATAGTGATCAAAAAAGGAGATCGTGATGAGTGCCGAGCTCATGGAAAAGGCGGCGATGGCATCGATCGCGCTTAATCGAGAGAAGTTTACAATCAGAAGACGAGAAAGAATAAAAAGTACCATGAGAAGTCCAATCAAACCGATCTCGCCGATCAAGAGTAACGGAACATTGTGAATGGGCTGATAAACCCAAACATCTTGGCCCGGTTCTTCACCCGCAAGCGCGTACACGTACGCACCGGCGCCGTTTCCTATGAGCCAATCGGCGCCGTGCACCACCACGGGAAACTCGCCATACTGATCCGCCCGCTCTTCCAGAGATTTTTGTTCAAGCGCTCCCCCGCCACGCACCTTTTGAACAAGAGACGGCGCAAGATTGGTCACGGCGAGCACGAGAGCGATCAGCACGAAGCAGAGCGGAAGAACGATCTTTCGAGCCAAACGAACGTTCTTCACTCTGTAAACGATAAGTCCGAGGAGAAGACCTACAAAAAGGCCAAAGACCGCAGAACGTGAAGCGGTGAGGAGCAGGCCGAGAGCAAGAAGTGTCGTAAGCACCGCAAATGCGGCATGAATAGCGCGTCGACTTTTTGCTTGCGTGAGAAACGCTTTCCACGAAGCTATGGACGCGATGATGCCAATAGCTAGATACCCGCCAAATACATTGGGATGCGGGAAACTGCCATAGGCGCGGAGTACGCGTTCGCCATGGACCATGATCACTGCGTCCCCAAGCGTCTCCGCGTTACGTGATGCGAGGCCTAAGACGGTTGAAGCGATCGACGAACCCGTAAAAACTTGAGCAATGCCGATAAAAACCGGCGGAAGGAGCCCAAGAGCAAAGGCCAGGCCGATATATCTCGGATTGGCGCGTTCATCGAGCAGGGCCGTGAAAAAGAGCAGGGCTATCAAACAATGAAAGCCCGTCATGAGCGAAAGATGCGGAGAGACGGACCATGTACTCGATAAAAAAATAAAAGCCGTAAGTCCGAGTACAAAAAGTATGAAGGGCTGATATTTCTTTTGCGTTCTGAGCTGGCCGAATAAGGCCGTACCGATCACGAGCGCTGCAGTAAGAAGAACTTCGCTCACATACAGACTCATGACCCCAAACTGTGAAGGCGCATTCCCGATAGTGGCCACGCCAAAGATATACCGCGTCTGCCAGGGAAAAATAATAACGAATAGTGACAAGACGAGCGTCAGCCAATGCTTTTTCAAGAAATTCATACGGCAGTATTCATTCGATCTTCAAGGGCATCCCGAATTTCTGCGCGTCGGTCTTCCGCATGGAATTTCAGCATGTCTTTGGTGATGATGACCCTGGTATCCCTGTTTCTGAGGCGCCGGATAGCCAGCGGGAAACGCTCTTCCTGCACGCGCTCGGCTAATAGTTCGCTAAGCGGAGTGAAGGGCACGGAAAAACGATTCTTCAGGCGGAAGGCAGAGGAACGCTTCACGGCATACGCGTGCGGCAAAATAGCTTTTATCCAGGCGTTCTCCGCCTCAAAGTGCTTAAGCCAACCGTTTTTATCAATGAGTGGAATGAGGGACTTGGACCAATACGCCAAATACGGATCGCGCTCCCCTATCTTCAGCCGTTCAAAGGCCAGGGATTCTTTGGTAGCAAAAAAACTCAGGCATACAGGGTCTTCCGCGCGCTCACCCGGGCGCTCGCGTAAAAGAATAAGTGGCAGCGTAGAAAAAAAACGCGCTGACCATACCCTCCCCTTGCTCGCAATGATAAACAGGTCAATATCACTTGAAGGAAGTGTGTGGTGGAAAGCGAGCGAATTACAAATGGCTACGCCTTCAATGTATGGTACGCGCCCTAAGATGCGCGCAAACCGCTTAAGCTTAGCGTACTTGGTCAGTGCATTCGCCAGCCTGGTTCTCCTGTGCTTTATAAGATCCGGATTTTTTTCCAAACTATAAAAACCTTGTTCCGTAAAAACCTGCTCCTTGAGATACGCTGAGAACTGCAGCACCTCAAAGACTTGGCCGAAAGTATATTCACGCTCAGGCTCTAATAACCATTTCCAAATTTCAAACGCTGTCACGGGGTAATGAGAATAGGCAAAGTAGGCAAGAGTACGAAAAATGGCGAGCTCAAGATCGCTTGGCTCTAAGTCCCCCGACAATTTTTTCTCCGCTTGCAATAGCATGGAAAACACCGATAGCAATAAAGAGGAAGTCACGCAGACGAATCACCACGGTATACGCAATAGGATCTAACGGCAGGCCGAGCAGGGCAAACATAGCCGCATTACTGCCCTCAAAGACCCCAAGACCGCCCGGAACCGGCAGAAGAAGGGCTACTCCAGGCAGTGTACTCATGAGGAAGGCGTCCGTCACACTAATATGCACACCAAGGAAGTAGGCTATGAAAATGGCTTCAACCGCCTTAAATGAGGCCATGAGGAGAGACAGGGCGATGACCAAAAGAATAGTCCCGGTCTTTTTCACAAAAAACTGGCTCATGAGCGCCTCCGTCTCCTTCAACCACATCTCAAGCTTGGCTACAGCCGAAAAACGATTAAGTTTAGTGAAGGCTAGCATGCGGTGAAAAAATCCATTGCCGGTGATGGTAGCAATAAAGAAACCTATAAGGATAACCAGGAGCACGCTTATGAAGATCACTGACCACAACAGACCTGTGCCACCAGCTCCTACGCCGCTCGCAAAAGCAAACCCGAGACCCATGGCCACATAGAGCACAAAGGCGGTAATTTCAAACGCCAAATCAAGCACCACGGAACTCGTAGCTTCTTTAAGTGGTATGCCTTCTGAATGCAGCATGGCCACGCGTACCGGCTCTCCCGCTACTTGCGCGCCTGGCGTCAGATAACCGGCCGCAAACCCGCTCATGCGGTGGAGAAACATTCTCCGAAGCGGGATGCGTTTTCCTACGGGGATCATCTGATCCAGAATGATCTTCCAGCGGATGCAGTACAAAAGAAAGTTGGAGAGCGAGATAGAAATGAACCCAACGAGAGGCAGGATGCCAAAGGCGAGCAAATTTTTGAGCACGGATTCAGGGCCGGTCTTATACACCAGATACGCAAACAATCCCCCGCCCACCAGGAATCCTCCCACCAAAAAAAGAGTTTTTAAAACGCGATTCCCTTTAGCCATAATTAAAATGCAGTATAGCAAAATCCCCCGCGGCCTTGCGGCACACGGGGGATTTGTCCACTTATGACTTTTCTACGTCTATGATCCTTGGAGATTCATCTGAAGATTCATTGGCTTTCTTCAATTTTGGCGTAATGAAGACGGCATACATGAGATAGGTCAAGAGCGAGCTCACAAAAATGTAGAGCGTAGCGCCGCCCGGAAGCGTGGTAACACCCATGACGAGCATGATGATAGGGAGCGCAATGAGCGTCATGCGGTTCATGGAAGCCGTCATGTCTTCATCAAGCGATGCGGAGTTTTCTCTGGCCACTGCTGGCGGACGAGTCTGCACCATCTGGCGGGCCTGGAAGTACTGCATGGCGGCCGCGAGGATAGCGAGTGGAATGGATACCGCTGCCAGATCCATAAACAGGAAGGTGTGGCCCATGATCTCCGGATTATGCACAAACGGATAGAGTGCACCCACGTTCACCGTCTTGATGCCGTCATAGAGCACTTTAGAAAGCGCAATGAACACCACAAGCTGGAGAATAGTGGGAAGACAAGCGGCAAACGGGTTCACGTTATGCTTCTTGTATACGCCCATGAGCTCCTTAGCCAGTCTCTCCTGGTCATCCTTGAACTCTACCTTGATAGCATTAATCTTTGGCTGAATCTCCTGCATCTCTTTCTGCGCCTTCATGGATTTGAAAGAGAGCGGCAAGGTCAATCCCTTAATCAAAACCGTGACCAGGATGATGGAAAGCCCAAGCCCACCCCAAGGAGCGAGGTTGTAGAAAACAATAAGTAAGTTATAGAGCGGCTGATACAAGATGCTGAAGAAAATATCGCCGATCATAGGTTATTCGCTTACCTTCTCTTCAGAGTCCACGGGAGCCGGGGCGCCATCTTCCAGAGCTTCTGGTTCCTGAGGGGCTACCGTGCCGTCTGGCAACATTTCCTTAATGTTCACCTTCCATCCGGTCAGGCGAGCAGCCAGACGAACATTTTGTCCACCGCGGCCAATAGCAAGCGAGAGTTGTTCTGGAACTACAATCACCGTAGCAATCTTTTCTTCTTCATCCAGCTGCACTTCCTGCACCTTAGCTGGCGCGAGTGCATGTTCAATGAACGCGCTCGGACTGTTGCTCCATTCAATGATGTCGATTTTCTCGCCAGCGAGCTCTGCGATGATAGTCTGGATGCGGGTTCCACGCTGACCAATACAAGCACCAATAGGATCAACCTGAGGATCGCTGGAAGTAACGGCAATCTTGGTGCGAGCACCGGCCTCACGCGCTACAGCCTTAATCTCCACCGCACCTTCCGCAATTTCTGGAATTTCTACCTCAAAGAGATAGCGAACCAAAGCTTCATGCGTGCGGGAAAGCAGAATCTGCGGACCGCGCGGTCCAAGTGATACTTCACGTACATAGACCTTCACTCGGTCTCCTGAACGGTAACGATCAGCTTGCATCTGATCTTCCGGCTTGATGATTCCGGCCGTGCGGCCAATGTCTACCAAAATGATGCGACCTTCACGGCGCTGCACCGTACCCATGATCACCGTTCCTTCTACGCCCTTAAATTCATTGAAAATAATTTCACGTTCCGCTTCACGGAGCTTCTGCGTGATGACCTGCTTAGCGGTCATAGCAGCCATACGGCCGAATTCTCCTGGGATAGGAAGTTCCGTGCGCATGACATCCCCTACTTTAGAACCGCTCCGGAGGATTTTAGCCTCAGAGAGCATGATGTTCGTCTTTGGGTTGAACTTTGGGGTGTCCGTTTCTACGGTCTCCTCATTCATGGGCACGTATTCTCCAAGGGCGCGACGTGCTTCACGCGCCGCGGATTCCAGGGCTTCCTTTTCACGGATTTCCTGGAGCTCTTCATCAGAAATATCTTCTACCACTGTTTTCACGTCAAAAACATGAACAGCACCGTCTTCCGGAGAAAATTCTGCCTCAAGATTGTGGTACTTATCACCAAAGTCTTTGCGGTACGCGGCGGACAACGCAGACTGGATGGTCTCTAAGACGGACTCATATGAGAGGCCTTTTTCCTCACAAATTTGGCGCATGGCCTGTTCAATGTTGCTGGACATATATGGATTGGGGAAGTTGGGAAATGTGGGAAAGCTGGGAATTTTCTCAATTCCCATTTTTCCCATCTACCCCATTTTACCCTCTTTAAACAACGAACCCGGCCAAGCGGCCGAGTCGAGATACAAAAAGCATAGCACCAACCCTCGCTTGTGGCAAATACCTACCCCACCCCAATCAGGTGCAAAATTTCGGGTGGGGTTTGGTTAGTGAGAATGCTGATGACGTCTATTCTGTAAGGGGCGTTCGATAATCCCTTTTGCCGAACATAGAGCTCCGCCGCCATGGCAATCTTTTTAAGCTTACGAGGAGTGACGGATTCTTCCGGATAACCGAAGTCGGCGTTAGCCCTGGTTTTCACTTCTACAAAAACGACCTCGCGGCCGTCACGGGCCACAAGGTCGATTTCCCCTAAACGGGTGAGAAACTGGCGATCAATAATTTCGTAACCCTTTCCCTTGAGGAATTCTTCAGCCAGAGATTCTCCGGCATTACCGAATTTCCTCCGGTCATCCATAGCTTAGCGGCGTGGGAGATATTTGTTTACGGCAGCCTTGGACTGATTCTTCAAACGGAGTACCGGAGCTTCTTTCTTTACGTACCAGACAATACGAGCAGCAAAGGCCAGGCCAATGAGCGCCCAAAGAAGGAACCAGGCACGAACACCAAAGAGCGGCACTTCTTCATAGGTACAGAAGAGCCAAACAAAGCCAAAGACGGACAGTGTAGCAAAACCGGTGGCTGCCATGCCAAAGGCAATACGGTCATGCACGTCACGTGGTGAGCGGCGGGAAGCTACACGCAAAAGTGCGGCCAAGATGGCGCACAGTGCAAAGAGGGCAAAGAAGCCGTACTGAAAGAGCGGGCTAAAGCCGAGTGGGTTTACGGTGTACCAGAACGAAAGATGGAATAATTGGGAGATCATAGTTGCCGAGAATGGTAGGCAAAAATTCGCAAAAGGTCAACTTATGAACTCAGTCTATATATTCTCCCCCAATGCGCCGGACTTGGCCGAAGTTCCTCACATGCCTCGCAACCACCGCTCAAAAAATAGACATCTGCCGCGTTTGGCTGCAGGCGAACCGTCTTTATAGGCGCCACTTCATGCCGGGTTCCCGGAAGCCAATCAATAACCACTATTTTTCCGTCCGGTGCCATA
>JAHFIZ010000053.1 GCA_023246145.1 Candidatus Uhrbacteria bacterium
GTATTAAGGCCGGTAGTGAAGAAGTACGTGTAAACTTTGCCCATAGGTATACCTCCGTGCCGGTGGTAAACGCTACGCTCCGGACACCGGGAGAAATGCTGGCTTCTTGGTGGATAGAAGGGGAGGACTATGATGGCTTCACCATTAAGCTCGACCGAATGCTGACCACGGACGTAGAATTCAACTGGTTGGGCGTGGGTTCCGCAGATGGCGTGGTGACTATTTCTGACGGCACTACGGAACCGATTACCATCAACGGACAGGTAGCAGGAGATTCGACCACAGCCACGGTCACATCCCCGACACCAGTTGTTGATCCACCTGTAACAACGGATCCAGCAACCCCAACAGTTACTGACCCAACCTTGACCGCACCAGCTCCTGATCCCACTACTATTGATCCGACTGTAACTCCACCGTCACCTGATCCAATAGCCACGGCTCCGGTAGTCGATCCGCTCCCACCAATTGACCCAGTCGCTACCGATCCAGTCTTGACCGCACCGGCTCCTGTCCTTGAGCCGCCTCCAGTTAGTGATCCCGCTCCCGCCACCGATCCTCTACCAACTACTCCTTAATCCCGTATGACAGACAAAACAAATTCATCCATAGCGCTAATTCTCGTGAGCGTCTTTGCTATGGCTACTATTGCCGGCCTGCTTTCCTACATTCTCTTAACGCATAAGAGTGCGGAAAAAACCGCGAGCGGTGAGTCCAGCTATACTGCGGTTTTCCTGACCAGTGGCCAGGTGTATTTTGGGAAGATGAGTAGGCAGGGGGGCGAGGTAGTCCTGAATACCGTTTACTATGTGAGCACGGCCAAGGATGCTACTAAGGATGCCACGGCTGAGAATTTGTCCTTGATTCACTTAGGCAACGAGGTGTACGGTCCAACGGACGAAATGCGCATTAATCCTGACCAAATTCTTTTTACCGAAACGCTTCGCCCTGACTCGCAAGTAGTGAAAGCTATGACCGCGAGCGGGAATACTGCTGCTTTAAACCCTCTCCCATAATATGCCGCACCCACACGAATACCTTCTTAAAGAGTACGCTCTCTCGATCGAGAAGCTTGTTCCACTCACTCCAGAACCCATTATTGCTGAAGCCAAGAAGCTCCATGAGACCCTTTCCGCTGATGAAAATGCTTCCGAACGCCAGATTCGTCAGGCCCTCATATATATAGGTAAGAAAGAATACCCGTACCGCAAGGCCTATGAATCGCTCTGTGCGAGCGATGAAGAGATGCGGTTGCAGGAGGCAGCACTGAAAAAGATTGATACAGAGATTGTGGCCAAGATGAAGCCGGCTCTTGATTCTGGTGTTCATCTGACGGATTACGTGAACAGCAAGCTTTTTGAAAAAGACCTCACTTCAGAAGAGCGCTACCGTGTGGAGCAGGCTATCCTTGAAGCGCATGACGTGATTGGTAAGCAGTGTGATGACCGGGCAAAGGAGCGGGCGGAAACCTATGAGAAGTTGGTAGCGGACGCCAAAGCAGAACAAGAAAAAATGCAGGCGCTCATTGATGGTCTGCGCGCCATGGCGGAACGAGATCCTAAATGGGCTTCAGAAATCATAGGGAAAGCTGATCAATTTGAAGAAGGCTGGTCTATTGTGGAGCGAGATCCGTCATACGATGAGATTCAGAAAGAAATTGAAAACTGGACGGCAGTTTTTGAAGAAGCGGAAGACGAAATACCTCCGGTTTAAACCCTTTCCCTGCGTTCTCTTCTATGGTAGGGTAGTGTCGATTTATCACCATTATGCAAATCACTTGGAACGGTCTCGGCAGCTTCACATTTTCTTGTAAACCCTTGCAAAGCGAGGTGACGGTGGTTACGAATCCTTTTGTTTCTCCGGACGTAAAGTTTAAGAGCGTAGCAGCTTCTTTGGTTTTACAGAGCCATGAAGGAAAAGATACGAGCAATCTTGCGGCCATAGAACCAGAGCATCCAGACGAAGGCAGGAAGACCTTTGTGGTTTCTCATGCCGGAGAATATGAGATTCAGGGTGTTTTTGCTACCGGTATAGAAGCTAAGAAAAAAGACGGAACTGTGCATACTATCTACCGCATAGATGCGGAAAGCATGCATATTGCCTACCTCGGTGCACTTGACCGAGCACTTACGGAAAAAGAAATTGATGCACTCGGCCCGATTGACGTGCTCATTATTCCTGCAGGAGGCAAGGATGTACTAACGGCATCTGCTGCAGCTGAGGTAGTATCCCAGATAGAACCAAGGCTCGTGATCGCCTCCTATATAGGAGGGGATGAGGGTTACGGCACGGCAGACGCATTGAAGCGAGAACTGGGCTGCCTGTCTGAGGAAGCTACTAAGTTGAAACTTACCCGTGCCCAGCTTCCCGAAGAAGACATGAAAATGGTACTGTTTACCAAGTAATCCAAATTCCTATGGAGGGAAAACGCCTCATTTTAAAACGACACGTTCCTCGCGGCCGTCAGAGGCTGGCGGTGCTGATCGCGCTTGGCGGAATCATTGCCCTTGTGGTACTTCTTCTCCAGTTTAAAATGACGCTTTCCGCCCAGTCTCTGGCTAATGTTTCTAAGGATGTGAACGGTATGCGTTCAGATTTCTCGGACACTATTAGTGACAGCGTTACTACCGTTACGCCGGATGCTGATCAGGTAAAACGGCAAGAAGATATAGCCGCCTTTAAAGCACTGCTTGAAACGGCGCTTGAAAAGAAGGATGTCGAACCAGCGCCAACTACTCCTGCTACCACTCCAACTCCGTAAAATTTGTTATGGCGAAAGCTCCTGAACCGCAATCCTCTGAAGAAGTAGGTTTGGCACGTATTGGTACCATCATCAATCAAAACATCACGGAAGAAATGCGCCGCGCGTATTTGGACTACGCCATGAGCGTTATTGTTTCTCGTGCGCTCCCGGACGTACGTGACGGCATGAAGCCGGTGCACCGTCGCATTCTGTATGCCATGTGGTCCATTGGACTCCGTGCCAATGCGCGTTTCCGTAAGTCTGCCAACGTGGTTGGAGAAGTGATGGCTAAGTATCACCCACACGGCGACTCTGCCATTTATGAATCCATGGTGCGCATGGCGCAGGATTTTTCCTACCGCTATCCTTTGGTGAACGGTCAGGGAAACTTTGGTTCCATGGATGGAGATTCGGCCGCTGCCATGCGTTACACGGAAGCTAAACTTTCTTCTATTGCGGAAGAATTGTTAACGGACATTGAAAAAGATACGGTGGATTTTCGGCCAAACTATGATGGTTCTCATGAAGAGCCAGTAGTTTTGCCTACCAAACTGCCAAACCTTCTTGTGAACGGCATGCTCGGTATTGCTGTGGGTATGGCTACCAATTTGCCACCGCATAACGTGAAAGAGGTATGCATGGGCCTTTTGGCGCTGACAGAAAACCCGGACATGACCGTGGATGACCTCATGGAGCACATTCCGGGACCTGATTTTCCAACTGGCGGTATAGTCTACGGCGCATCTGATCTTAAAGGTGCATATTCTTCCGGCCGTGGGGGAGTAGTAGTCCGCGCTAAGGCTGATATTGAAGAGGGGAAGAAGGACATGAGCGTCATTATTGTCACGGAAATTCCGTACATGGTGAATAAAGCCACGCTTCTTGAGAAAATTGCTGACCTGGTGCGTGAGAAGAAGCTGGAAGGCATCCGTGATTTGCGCGATGAATCAAACAAAGAAGGCGTGCGTATTGTGATTGAACTCAAGAAGGACGCGTATCCACGGAAGGTTTTGAACATGCTGTACCAGATGACGCCGCTTCAGACCTCTTTCCACTACAACATGTTGGCGCTTGTGGACGGTATTCAGCCGCGTATTTTGAACCTCAAGCAAATTCTTGAAGAGCACGTGAAGCACCGTAAGGAAGTGGTGCGCCGCCGCACGCAGTTTGAGCTTGATAAGATTAAAGATCGTCTTCATATTTTGGACGGTTTGATTATTGCCCTTGAACACATTGATGAGGTCATTGCCACCATTAAGAAGTCTGCCGATAAGGATGAAGCAAGGGTGAACCTCATGAAGAAGTTTAAGATGACGGAGCGTCAGGCTGTGGCCATTCTTGAAATGCGCTTGCAGTCACTGGCTAACCTTGAGCGTCTCCGTATTGAAGAAGAGCACGCGGAGAAGACCAAGATCATGAAGGAGCTTGAAGCTATTTTGGCCTCTGCCAAGAAAATGCTTGAAGTTATCCGGACAGAAATTAAGGATGTCATGGAAAAGTATGGTGATGAACGCCGTACCAAGATCATCAAGTCTGGCATTAAGGAATTCTCCATGGAGGATCTTATTCCTGATGTACAGACCGTGGTTCTCATGACCAAAGACGGTTACATCAAGCGCGTCTCACCGGATAACTTTACGCAGCAGGGACGAGGCGGAAAGGGAGTTATTGGTCTCACCACCAAGGAAGAGGACATGGTGGAAGCGGTATTTTCCACCTCTACTCATGAAGACATGATGTTCTTCACGTCTCGTGGCCGAGTGTTCCGTTTGAAGGCTTATGATATTCCTGAGGCTTCCCGTACGGCCAAGGGCCAGGCGATTGTGAACTTCCTTGAGCTTGGTCCAGGAGAAAAAACCACGGCCGTATTAACCGGAGACCTCAAAAAGTCCAAGGCGAAATTTATTGTCATGGTGACGAGCCGAGGAACTATCAAGAAGACATCGATCGACGACTTTGAAAATGTCCGTCGCTCAGGACTTATCGCTATTAAGTTGAATGATGGCGATAACTTGGAGTGGGTGAAGACTTCCGGAGGAAAGGATGAAATCATGCTCGTTACAAATAACGGCATGTCCATTCACTTCTCTGAAGATGATGTGCGCTCCATGGGCCGCGTGGCTGCTGGTGTGCGCGGTATTAAACTCAAGGGCGAAGACCAGGTGATTGCTATGGACGTGATCACGCCTGAGGAATTAAAAGAGGGTAGACTGCTCCTTTGTCTCATGGAAAACGGTTACGGCAAGCGAACGGATGTTTCCGAATACACACTTCAGGGACGCGGCGGATCTGGTATCAAAGCCGCCCAGTTGTCCGCTAAGACCGGTAAGTTTGTGGCTGCACGCTTGGTGAAAGAGAAGGATGACCGGGATATGCTCGTGGTTTCCGTGGGTGGGCAGATTATCCGCTCTTCCGTGAACAGCGTGTCAATTCTCGGCCGTGCCACCCAGGGTGTGAAGGTCATGCGCTTTAAAACCCCTTCAGATAAGGTAGCAACGGCTACTTTAGTGGGCGGGGAGGAGAAGGATGCGAAGAAAGAGGAATAACTTGACGGGTACTCTCAATTCGGCTAATATTTCGGGCATTCGTGGAGTACTTGGGAATACCCCTTCTACCCCCTTTACCCCTTCTACCCCTTAAGATATGCCATTACCGTCATTCCGATCCTCACGCTCTAAAGTCCGCCGCCGCCGCTCGCATCATGCGCTGAAGGCAGTTAGCACCATGCAGTGCGCATCTTGTGGCGCTACGCTTCTCCCGCACCGCGCCTGCAAGAACTGCGGCAAGTACGGTGATCGCTCCGTTAAGAAGACGGGCATGGAAGAGGTCAAGAAGGTTCTTAAAAAGACCACCAAGGCTGAAAAGCCAGCTAAAGAAGGCAAAGGTCCAAAAGCTCAGAAGGTAACTGATGAGAAGCAGGCCTAAACTAAAACCCGCCGTGAAGGCGGGTTTTGGTTTTTGGCGGAGATTTGATAGGATACTCTACGTATGTCGAATAGACACTTAGCACGAACCATGGCCATGCAGGCTCTTTACGAGTGGGATTTCCGCGGACAGGATAACGCTCGCCTCCCGGAAATCATTCATTTTGTGCATAAAGAGTTTGCTCCGGAGTTTGATGACGGCGGCTATGTGGAGCGCCAGGTGAAGGAGGTAGTCCTTCATATGGGGGAGATAGATAAGGTCATGAACACCTTTGCCCCTAACTGGACGGTGGATACCATGACACTCATCGATCGAAACATTCTGCGTCTGGGGATTTTCGAACTTTCCTTTGATGAATCCATCCCGTCCAAGGTAGCAATCAACGAAGCTATCGAGCTCGGAAAGACTTTTGGGGGAGATGCTTCGGGAAAATTCGTTAACGGAGTACTTGGCGCGGTCTTCAAGGATATGAGCGATCGTGGGATTGTGAAGCAGATTGATATTGAGATGGAGAAAAAGAAGGCCGAACAAGCACTTAGCGGAGAACCGGATCCCACTATTGAAGAACAGGTAAAAGATGAATCGGAGGAGTAATTATGGAAAAAAATATTCAGGAATTGGCAGACAAAATAGGCGTACCTTACAAGGCGGATGGTCATCTGGAGCAGGCCGTAGTGCACAGATCCTATCTCAATGAACATCCCAC
>JAHFIZ010000054.1 GCA_023246145.1 Candidatus Uhrbacteria bacterium
GCTGCGGGAAGTGGCGGTAGAAGAGGGTTAAGAGAAGCGTGCGGATGTGGGCACCGTCCACGTCGGCGTCTGTCATGATGACTACGCGGCCGTAACGCATGGCGGTGATATCAAAAGCCTCGCCAATATTTGTGCCAAGCGCAATGACCAGATTTTTTACCTCATTGTTGCCAAGAAGTTTATCCAGGCGAGCGCGTTCCACGTTCAGAATTTTCCCACGGAGTGGGAGGATGGCCTGGAACTCACGGTTACGTGCCTGTTTGGCTGAACCTCCAGCGGAGTCTCCCTCTACAATGAAGAGTTCCGTGCTCTTAGAGTCCTTACTTGAACAGTCAGCCAGTTTTCCTGGAAGCGTAAGTCCTTCAAGCGCGCCTTTGCGGAGCACGGTCTCACGGGCGGCACGTGCGGCAGCGCGAGCGCGTGCAGACAGGAGACACTTGGAGATAATTTCTTCAGCATCCCGTGGATGTTCTTCCAAGAAAATTTGGAAAGCTTCCCCAAAGGCGCTTTCCACTGCGGCTTTAGCTTCTGGGTTGCCGAGCTTTCCCTTGGTTTGTCCTTCAAATTGTGGCTCAGGAATCTTTACGCTGATAACCGCCGTCAAACCTTCACGAGCGTCATCGCCCGTGAGGTTAATATCCTTTTCTTTGAGATAGCCCTTATCACGCGCGTAGGAGTTCAGAACACGGGTGAGTGCTGCCTTAAATCCGGCCAGGTGCGTACCGCCGTCAGGGTTTACGATGTTGTTCGCGTAGCAGTGGACGCTCTCGTAATATTCCTCCGTGTACTGCAGTGCTACTTCCACGTCTACGTTTTCTACTTCCTTGTGAACATAAAAAACATTCTGGTGCTTAGCTTCCTTACGTTCATTCAAGTGCCGAACATAAGAAGCTACGCCACCTTCAAAGTAAAAACCGTACGGGTGGTGCTCTTCTGTACGTTCATCAATGATTTCCAGGCGAATGCCGGCCGTGAGATAGGCCTGCTGGCGCAAGTGATCAATAATGTACGGGAGATCGTATTCAATGGTTTCAAAAATGGTTTTATCCGCGTGGAAGCTGATAATGGTGCCGCGCTTCTTGGCCTTGCCAGTGGACTTCACCTTATACTGCGGAATGCCTTTCTTATATTCCTGCACCCAGACTTCTCCGTCACGGTGGATTTCAGCCTTAAGGTGATCAGACAGTGCGTTCACTACAGATACACCCACGCCGTGGAGACCGCCGGAAACTTTATAACCTGAAGCTTCACCGCCAAATTTTCCTCCGGCATGGAGTTTGGTAAGGACAAGTTCCAGTGCGGAAATTTTTTGTTCAGGGTGAATGTCTACCGGGATACCGCGGCCGTCATCTTCTACGCTGACCCAGTTGTCCGCCTGCATGTGCACGGTGATCGTGGTGGCATGTCCGGCCATGGCTTCGTCAAAACAGTTGTCTACCACTTCCCAAATAAGGTGATGAAGACCTTCGGGTCCGGTGGAGCCAATGTACATGCCCGGGCGCTTGCGTACCGGTTCCAATCCTTCCAAAACGGTAATGTTTTTCGCGCTATATGAGGAACTCTTGGCGTCAGGTTTGGGAGGCATAGGTCAAGGTTATTTCGGGTTCCAGTTTACCACGCTCGTTCTGGGGAAACAATACCGTGGATGTGATAAAATAGATCAAGAGACTATGCCTGAGGGGGAACAAAATACACCGCAGAACGCCGCGCTCCAGAAAGAGTACCGCGCCATTGACGCGGATTACCGGAGGGACGTGGCAATAGTTGAAGCTCGACCGCTCTTATGGCGGGTAGGTTTAGCATTGTGGTCGCTCCTTGATGTTGTGCTCATCGGATTTTTTGTCATTGTGGTGGTGGGCTACCTTATCTCAGGCGCATTTGAGGATGCGCGTTCCATGGCGGGACTCGCTAATAACGTGGGAACCTTCCACGCCATCACGGAAGCACAGCAGCCGTCCGCGCTTCAGCCCGGTACTTCCGGCGTTCTTGGAACGGGCGGAAAATACGATCTCTTTGCCTCACTCTCTAATGATAATGAATCCTGGTCCGTTACCTTCACCTACTTCTTTAAGTATGACGGCGGTGAGACAGAGCGGCAGGCGGGCTTTTTGAACCCAAAGGAAACGCGCGCTTTGACTACGCTCGCGGTCGCTTCCAGCGGCTCACCCAGAAATCCGAGGATTGTGCTAGAGGATATTGCTTGGATGCGAGTTGATCGCCACTCGGTTCCTAACATTACCGCATGGCTGGATAATCATAATAATTTTCCCGTTTCAAGCGTGGTCTACAGTAATAACATCGGTTTGAACGGAGCGAAGATTGGCCAGAGTGATTTCATTCTCTCAAATAAAACCGCCTACGGTTATTGGGAGCCTAAGTTTCTGGTGTTCTTAGAACGCGGAAAAACGCCGCTCGCTATCACGGAAATAACAGTGCCGCGTTTTATCTCCGGAGAGTCCCGCCAAATCAATGTGCGTTGGACGGACGCTATTCCGGCTTCCGCTACAGTGCGAATTGTTCCGGTGATTAATTATGCAGATGATTCTCTTTACATGAAGCCCGCCAAGTAGGAGGATGCCGAGAGTTATGGCGTTCGCCTATTTAAAAAAATTACCCAGGTTTGACTGGTTGCTCGTGCTCGGGGTTTTTATATTGTTCTCCATTGGTATCGCGGCTATTACTTCCGTTGAACTGTCCCGCGGTGGGGCATTTTCGTTTGTGGAAAAGCAGCTCATCGCGCTTCTCATTGGCGTGGTGTGCGCCTTTCTTGCGTCCATGGCTAACCCGCAGGTGTTTCGGGCTTATGCCAAGATCCTGTACGTTGTGGGTATTTTTCTCCTTCTCGGGCTTTTTGTTTTCGGCCAGACGCTGAACGGAACAACAGGTTGGTACATTATCGGCGGGTTTGCTTTGCAGCCAGTAGAGATCATGAAGTTTGCGCTCATTCTGGAACTGGCACGCTACTTTGCGGATGAAGCCCGCTCGCCTTTCGGCTGGAAGGAATTTTTTGGCAGCGGTGCCAAAGTTCTTTTACCGGCGGCTCTGGTGTTGCTGCAGCCTGACCTTGGCAGCGCGTTTCTCCTTATTGGTATCTGGGCTATTGTCATTTTCTTTGCCGGACTGCAGTGGCGGCAGTTTGCTTTGCTCCTTGGGGTTGGGGTTATAGCTTTTCTCCTGGGCTGGTTTGTTATATTTAGAGATTATCAGCGGGATCGTATTTTGACCTTTTTACATCCCACCTCGGACCCGTTGAAGACGAGCTATAACATTGTGCAGGCGCAGATTGCTATTGGCGCCGGCGGAATCTTTGGCCGAGGTTTAGGTGGCGGCAGCCAGAGCCAGCTCCGGTTTTTGCCGGAAAGCCAATCCGATTTTATTTTTGCCGTGATTGCTGAGGAGCTTGGTTTTCTGGGAGTCATGATTGTCTTTGGCGCCTATGTGCTTGTGCTCTCCCGTATGCTCGTTATTGCCCGCAAGAGCCGTGACCACTTTTCCTCGTATCTCGCTCTCGGTTCTTTCGCCCTCTTCTTTATTCAGGTCATCATCCACGTGGGTGCTAATCTGGCCATGATGCCGGCTACGGGGATTCCGCTGCCTTTTGTAAGCTATGGAGGCACTTCTCTCATCCTCTCCTTAATGGTTCTTGGGGTAGTGGAAAGTGCCGCTTCCTCCGTGCGGGCGGTGGATTGGGTAGAAAAGCGCTAAACCTTGACAGTTTTGGTGAATTAAGGAAGAATATCGCGCATTATGCAGCACGCAAGCATTGAGGCCCTTACGAGGGAAGAAAAAGGACGCAAGACTTCGGTTTTGCGTGAAGAGGGCAAAGTACCTTCTGTCATGTACGGTTTTGAAACCGAACCCATGAATTTGGTTGTTGACCGTAACGCCTTTATGAAGGTGTACGCTAAGGCCGGTGAAAGCATGGTTATTGACCTTGTGGTAAACGGTGTTACGCATCCGGTTATTATTGTAGACATCCAGCGCAATCCGGTAACGGACTTTGTGACGCACGCTGATTTCCGCCGCGTAGACATTACCCGCAAGATTGAAGCTAAGATTCCATTGAAGCTCGTAGGTGAGAGCTTTGCAGTGAAGAACATGGGCGGTACGCTCATCCAGGCTTTGGAGGAAGTGGATGTGATGTCTCTTCCAAACGCTTTGGTGCATGAAATTGAAGTAGATATCTCCTCACTGAAAACATTTGAAGACATGCTTCGCCTGAAGGATGTCATCATCCCTCCGGGTATTGAGGTCCAGAATGATCTTGAGCAGGCTGTAGCCTCTGTCCAGCCGCCTCGTTCTGAGGAAGAAATGGCTGCCCTTGATGCCGCCGTGGACACTGACGTTTCTAAGGTTGAGGTGTTGACGGAGAAGAAGGATGAAGTAGTGGAGGGTGCTGAGGGAGAGAAGGCTCCGGAAGCCAAGAAGGACGCAAAGTAAACAGACCAGTGAAAACAGCCATCCAAATACGGTGGCTGTTTTCTTTTTTAGGTGTTATACTAACCAAGTTTTATGAATCCACGCCGCAAAATTATCCAAGGGAGAACGCATCTCCATATTCCTAATCTTCGTGGCGCCATGGTGGCGGTAGCTAAGCGTGCGAGCTGGCCCCGCACGCTCGGTATTTTGAGTGTGATAACGCTTTTAGTAGGAGCGTTGGTGTTTTTTGTCTCAAGAAATATTTTTGCTCCAAAGAGTTCTGAGCCCATCATCTCACTGCCTGTTTTTGAGCAAACAACGCCTCGTCATCCGTTAACGGGAGAAAAGATTGAGGCAGCTCCCGCAGAGCTTCCTCAAGTATTTGCCGTAATGGTAGAAAATTCTTATGAAGCCTGGCCGCTTTCAGGATTGGATGACGCGTTCCTCGTGATCGAAGCTCCGGTTGAGGGAAATATTCCGCGCTTCATTTCCTTTTTTTACAATGGACAGGAGAAGGTAGATAAGATTGGTCCTGTGAGAAGCGCTCGTCCGTACTATCTTGATTGGGCGGATGAATTTGATGCCTTGTACGCGCACGTGGGCGGTTCGCCAGAAGCGCTTGATTCCATAGCGGCAAACGGCACCACGCATAACTTTGACCAGTTCTTCCAGAGCGAATATTTCTGGCGTGATACGGCCACGCGGTTTGCTCCGCACAATGTTTTCACTTCAACTGCTTTCCTTTCGAGCGCGTTAGATGAGGTGAAGCTCGGCCCTCCGTCCTATGGAGTCTGGAGTTTTAAGGATAATGAGCCGGCAGAGAATAACTTTGTCTCTCCCTCTATTGATTGGGCGAGCGGGAGCTCACAGTACGATGTAAAGTGGCTGTTTGACGCTAAGAAGGATACGTACGTGCGTTACCAGGGCGAGCAAAAAGATACCGTAAGTTCAGGCCAGGGCATCTCAGCAAATAACGTGGCTATCCTTGAGACTACTATCACCACGGTTGATGAGCTCGGTCGCCGTCATTTGATTACCACCGGAGAAGGGAAGACGTTCATTTATCAGGACGGAAAAAAGATTGAAGCCACTTGGAAGAAGCCGGTACGCACCGATCGGTTGCGATTCTTCACGGCTGATGGAAAAGAGATTGCTATGAACGCTGGCAAGACGTGGATTGAGGTGGTTGCGGGCCTCGATAGCGTTACTGAGGCTACAGCGACTATCAACTAAACGTTGGCCTCTAAAATTCTGGCCTTGTGGGATAGGTCTTCAATAACCGTCACCTCAGCGTAAGGAAAGTGATGGCGGATGAGGCTCGGCCCGGACATGTCTTGGGAGGGATCAATTTCAAAAAGAATTTTCAGTTCAGAAGGGAAGTACGAACGATATTGTACGAGCTGCTGTAAGAGATGATCGTAAATTTCCAAGCCATCAATGCCGCCCAAGAGGGCGGTTTTTGGTTCAAAGTCTTTGACGTCAGGGTCAAGGTTCTCGTACATGCGGCGGGGGATGTACGGCAGGTTGGCCACGAGCGTCATGCGCTGCAGGTCTTTGCGTTCCAGAAGCCAAGCCTTGAGATCAACAATAAACGGCATGACCAGATCGCCTTCTAGGAAAAAGACTCTTTCTGCAACATGATTGCGTTTAGCATTTTCTTTGGCGATTAAAATCGCTTGAGAGGAAATATCAGTCGCGAAAACGAATCCTTGGGACTCTGCAGCGAGCGTGACCGCTATGGCTCCGCTACCGGTTCCAATATCCGCAAACACCGTTCCCGGTTTGGATTCCTTGAGCGCTAACTCTACCAAGAGTTCCGTCTCCGGACGTGGAATGAGTGTATCGGGCGAAACAAAAAACGGACGCTTAAAGAATTCCTT
>JAHFIZ010000004.1 GCA_023246145.1 Candidatus Uhrbacteria bacterium
TGCGAGCAATGCGCTCAACCTGGCCACTCCAAAGATTGTTTCTCATGCGATTGATAGTTTTGTTCGCGGACAGTTTGTGCTCGGTACCACGGTCGTTGTTTTCACCGCAGTCATCACGCTCATTTTTGTGTTGACGTATCTGCAGTCCATTGTGCAGACGTATGCTTCGGAAATGGTGGCGAAGGATCTCCGTAATGACCTGGCGGAGAAGATTTCTCGCCAGAGTTTTTTGTTTGTGCAGAATGAGACGCCGTCAAAACTCCTCACCAATCTCACGTCAGATATTGATGGCATTAAGCTCTTCGTTTCGCAGGCTATTGTTTCTCTCGTCTCCTCACTCTTCCTGGTGCTTGGCGCGAGCGTACTGCTTATTTCTATTAATTGGAGATTGGCGCTCGCGGTGCTCCTTGTTGTCCCCGCGATTGGTGGAACATTCTTTTACTCCTTTTCCCGCGTGAAGGTGCTCTTCACGGAAGCACAGAAGGTGATTGATTGGCTGAACAAAGTGATTAACGAAAGTATTTTGGGCTCCGCACTTATCCGCGTTTTGAATTCCCAGAAATACGAATACGATAAGTTCCTTGCTGCTAACACGGAGGCAACAAACGTGGGTATGAAGATTCTTGGCGTTTTTGCCGGTCTCATTCCACTCATCACGTTCTTTGCCAACCTCGCCACGCTTGTCATTCTCGTCCTTGGCGGTCATTACATTATTAACGGATCCCTCTCGCTTGGAGATTTTGCCGCCTTCACCAGTTATCTGGCCATTCTCATTTTCCCCATCATCATGATTGGGTTTATGAGTAACGTCATGGCTCGTGCTTCTGCTTCCTATGGACGCGTGGCGCTCGTTTTGAACGCGCCGGAAAAGGAAGATAAGGGCACGATCACTACACCGCTTCAAGGGGCTATTGGGATAGAACATGTGAACATGACTTACGGAGAAAAGAATGTGCTGAAGGACGTGACGCTGGCCATTCATCCGGGGAATAAGGTGGCGATCATTGGTCCTACGGCTGCTGGAAAAACACAGCTTCTGTATGCCCTGACCGGACTCACATCACCAACCCAAGGGAGCGTCCTGTATGACGGGCAGCCCATTGGTGCGTATGACCGCGGTGCTTTCTACCGACACATTGGTCTTGTTTTTCAGGACAGCATTATCTTTAACCTGAGCCTCAGAGAGAATATCTCTTTTAGTGAGCACGTCACAGAAGAGAGTTTGGCGTTGGCTATTGCTACGGCGGAATTACAGGACTTCATTGATGCTTTGCCTGACGGATTGAATACTGTAGTTTCTGAGCGCGGCACTAGCCTTTCTGGGGGACAAAAGCAGCGCATCATGCTGGCACGCGCTTTGGCGCAGAATCCAAAGATTCTTTTCCTTGATGACTTCACCGCGCGCGTGGATGCGCTGACGGAGGAAAAGATTCTCTCCAATGTGGCCAAGAATTATCCGGATATGACGCTCGTCTCTGTCACTCAGAAGATTTCTTCCGTGGAGCATTATGACAAGATCGTTCTTCTTATGGAGGGCGAAGTCTTAGCAGAAGGCACGCATGAGGAACTTCTGAAATCTTCTCCCGAGTACGTGCAGATTTATGAATCTCAGAAGAGCACCAGCCACTATGAACTACAAGCTGAATAGCCCTAAAGACGAATCTTACGAGAAGGAAGGTATCTTCTCCATGCTGAAGAAGTTTTCGCCGCTCATCCGGGATGAGAAATTGCCGATCTTTGTTGCGGTTGTAGCCATTCTCATGAACTCCGGACTGAACCTGTTGGCTCCGGTGGTGATTGGTCACACCATTGATACGTACATCGTTGCCAAGGATTTTGGCGGTATTCTCATGAATGCCGTGGTGCTTATTGCGCTCTATCTTGGCGCGCTCACGGCCGGCTACGCGCAGACGCGCATCATGGGTGGCGTGGGCCAGAGAGTGCTGTTTAAGCTCAGAAACTCCGTCTTCAATAAGCTGCAGGAACTCCCGGTGGCCTTCTTTAATGAGAATAAAGCGGGAGATCTTATTTCTCGTATCAATAATGATACGGATAAGCTGAACCAGTTCTTCTCCCAGGCGCTCATGCAGTTTTTGGGCAATGCCTTCATGATTCTCGGTTCGGGAATTTTGGTGGTGGTGTTGCAACCAGCGCTTGGCGCAGCAGCGCTTATTCCGGCGTTTGTACTTCTTGTCTTGACTAGACTTCTTTCTCCTTGGATCAAGCGTCAGAATGAGCACAGTTTGCAGACCACGGGAGGTTTGAGTGCCAACATCTCAGAAAGTCTTGAGAATTTTAAAGTCGTGGTGGCATTTAACCGCCGTGATTACTTTAATAAGCATCTTAAAGCCTCAAACGAAGAAAATTACAAAGCATCTGTCCGTGCGGGGATTGCGAACAACACGTTTACGCCCTTCTATGGATTTGCTTCCGGGGCAGCCCAGCTTATTGTGATCGGTTTTGGTACGTACCTTATCACCGGTGGAAATCTCACGATCGGACTGTTGATCAGCTATCTCTCGTACGTGACGCGCTTCTATGATCCACTCCGTCAGATGGCCAGCATCTGGTCTTCTTTCCAGCTCGCACTAGCAGCGTGGGACAGGGTTTCCGTCATCCTCTCTTTGTCTTCAACCATGAAGCTCGTTCCTTCCACAGAGGTTAAAGAAGGGGACGCCTTGCTTGAATTCAAAAATGTGCGGTTTGCTTATCCAAACGGCAAGGAAGTGCTCCATGGCGTGAACCTCCGTCTTGAGGCAGGGAAGACGTACGCGCTTGTGGGCCCAACAGGAGGCGGAAAAACTACCACGGCTTCACTTATGGCCCGTTTGTATGATCCTACGGAAGGAACTGTCTTTCTTCATGGCCGTGATCTCCAGTCCTATGAACAGGCCGAGCGCACTAAGCGCATTGGTTTCATTCTGCAGGAACCGTTCTTGTTTACGGGAACGCTCAGGGAAAATATTCTCTACGGAAATGAAGAGATGCAGAGCGTGACCAATGAGGCGCTTGCTAAGGTCCTCGCGGATTCCGGTCTGGACGCGCTTCTCAGCCGATTTGATCAGGGCTTGGCCACGCCTATTGCCGCTAGTGGAGACGCTACCAGCCTTGGTCAGCGTCAGCTCATAGCCTTTGTGCGCGCAGCTTTGCGCAAGCCGGACCTTCTCATCTTGGACGAAGCTACCGCTAACGTAGATACGGTCACGGAACAGCTTTTACAGGGGATTCTGGATCGCTTGCCTAAGGAAACAACGCGTGTGGTTATTGCTCATCGCTTGAACACCATCGCGAATGCAGATGACATCTTCTTTGTGAACAGCGGGGAAGTGAAGGAGGCCGGTTCTTTGGAGCACGCAGTATCCATGCTCATGAACAACAAGCGCGATAGCTAATATGGAAATTAAAGAACTCGGCCACGTAGTGCTGTACGTTTCCAATATAGAGCGTTCCGCTAACTTCTACCGGGATACGCTTGGTTTTAAGGAGCTTACCAGAAGCCCAGGTGCCGCAGTCTTCTCGGGCGGGAGAACGCATCATGAACTTTTGCTCATAGAAGTGGGCGGAGAACCGGACTTTAATAGAAAGCCCGTGCCCGGTCTCTATCACATTGGGTTTAAGATAGGGGACGGACCGGAAGCGGCAAAGGCGGCTTACCGTGAACTCAGAGAAAAGAATGCGCGGATTGTGGGGACGGGGGATCATGGCGTGACGCATAGCATCTACATTCTGGATCCTGATGGGAATGAGCTTGAGCTCTATGCGGATATTTCAGAAGAATGGAAAACAAATCCTCTGGCCGTCATGAAGCGCGTTCAATCACTTGATCTCTCAGAATAAAAAAATCCTCCCCAGTGGGAGGATTTTTTTATTTTTTCATGGAGCAGCACTTGCACATAGGGCCGATCATCTTCTGGAGTCCAATCAAGATAAGTGTGATAGGCCAGAGAATGCTCACCCACTGAGCTGAGAGATAGCCGGTGGCTCCAAGAAGGAAGATCACACCGATAATCGTGATAAAGAGCGGGACCATTTTATGGTGGGTGCAGCTGCAGCCACCATTCATGCCTTGATTCATAGTGAACGAAAAAAGACTTAAATCTGGGCTAAGTATACACCTCTTGTTACGTATTTTGTTGGCTTGGGTATAAACAGAAGCAGGCGGGCTTGAGGCCAGTCATGCATCAAGGCTCATTCTTTATTTACGGGGAGTATGTTGAAAGTAAAAAATGTTCTTATGGCGGGCGCGCTGTTCTCTACGCTTGGCGCCGGTGCCTTTGGTGCGAGTACGGCTTTTGCCGCCGAGAAGACAGATGCTGCAAGCCCATTCCAGGGTTTGGTGCAGGCAATCGCTACAAAATTTAACTTAAAAACAGAAGACGTGCAGGCGGTATTTGAACAACAGCGATCCGAGAAGTTTGCTGACCTGAAGGCGAACATGGAGGCACGTCTCTCAGAGCGTCTGGCTGCTGCGGTAAAGGACGGGAAACTGACAGAAGCGCAGACTACGCTGATTAAGGCCAAGGTGGCGGAGATCACAGCAGCTCATGAGACTGCTATCAAGGATGACACGCTGACCAAAGAAGAGCGGAAGGCCGCTATGGAGAAAGAGACGGCTGACCTGAAGGCGTGGGCCAGCGAGAATAACATTCCGCTCGGTTTCCTCCGTCCGGAATTTAATGAGAAAATGATGGGGAAGGGTGGTCACGGATTCCGTGGTCACATGGGGGAGAAGATTGAAAAGCAAAATGATTAACTGATCAAAAACCGCCCTGTTTTTTGGGGCGGTTTTGGTTTTTGCAACTTATCCACATTCATCTTTAGGGAATGGGGTTCTTTAGATTGCCTTTGGGTGCAGACCTGGGCGCATTTAGATAGAGTATTTATAAAGTAATAGCCTTGCCCTTTTCCTGCCTTTCCTTCACCATGGGCGTATAAAATCTCAGAAAATATGAAGATTCTTGTTGTCGAGGATGATGAATCTGTTCGCACCGCTTTAAAGCGTGCCTTTGAAGCCGAGTGTTTCGCGGTGGATATGGCCGCAGACGGTGAGAAAGGTTCTTTTCTCGCTCGGACAAATGAATATGACCTCGTGATCCTGGACTACATTCTTCCTAAGAAGAATGGCCGTGAGGTCTGTGAGGAAATTCGAAAAGCTGAAAAGTTTGTCCCCATTCTTTTATTGTCCGTGCAGTCTGAAGTGAGTGACAAGGTAGCGGCATTGAATCTGGGCGCTGATGATTATCTGACTAAGCCGTTTGCGTTTGACGAACTTTTGGCGCGCGTTCGAGCTCTTTTACGCAGACCCAAGGCTTTGCAGCAAGACGTGATGACTTTTGGGGATCTCTCGCTTGATATTCGTGGCCAGAAAGTGAAGCGAGGGAAAGAAGACATTTATCTTACCCGCAAAGAGTTCATGCTCCTTGAGTATCTTTTGCGTAACCAAGGGAATGTGGTCTCAAGAACCATGCTCATTGATCATGTTTGGGATTCCTCACTTGACCCCTTTTCGAACACTATAGAGTCCCACATTTTGAGTCTCAGAAAGAAAATTGAGAAGAAACGGAAGAAGATTATTCAGACGGTTCCCGGTCGCGGCTACAAGATTGACAGCCATAGATAAATTTTAGATTTCCTTTATACTAGTGAGATATGATGTGGATTGATCCTCTGGTCGAGGGATCGTTCATCATTCATTCGCCGGGGTTTCCTGGTGAATAATCGCACATCTATGAGCAACATTGCTGCTCAGATTCTCTCGAACAAGAGCGTACGTAGTGCGGAAGCCGCACGCGCCCTTGTGCTTAGCGAAGACAGCGAGTTTACCCCTTGGGGCAGCTAGTCTTTGGAGAAGGCATCCTTATGAAGCGTTCGTTGTGGTCTCGTTGCGTCTTGCGTTTCAAACAGGGTGCTTTTTTCTTTCGTCAGAAATGCATCATCCCACTTCAAGAAGATGAGGATGCCGCTCGCAGAGAGTACATTTTGAACGTGCTTCTGCTCTGGTCCGTGGTGGTTTCTGGTGTGACTGCGGCGGTAAGTCTGTTTGATCTCGCACAAGCAGGAGCAGCCTATGGCGGTATCCCGCCTATTTTTATTATCATCATCTTTCTCACGTTTTCGGCACTCCTTCTTTTGTCCCGGTTCGGACTCACCAGACTTTCGGCATCATTTCTTATTGGGCTTTACCTGGTGCCTGTACTTTATGCCTCCATGCGTTGGGGCGCTGACTTGCCGGAAGCGGTAGCGGTCTACGCTCTCCTCATTATCATGTGCGGAGTTTTACTTGGGGCGCGATTTGCGGTTCTCTTTACCGCCTTCATGTCCCTGTTTCTGCTTGCGGTAACCTATCTTCATGATTCCGGTGCCCTAGCCCTTTCGAGCTACTGGCGGAATGATCCTTTTACCGTTCCCGACGCGGTGGTAATGATTGTGACGTTTGGTATCACGTCCGTGGTTTCCTGGCTTTCGAGTAATGAGATAGAGAAATCCCTGTATCGCGCCCATGCTTCGGAAAAAGCTTTAAAGGAAGAGCGTGACTCGCTTGAGGTGAAGGTGGAGGAACGTACCAGGGAGCTCCGGAGAGCGCAGATTGAACACATGTCTGAGCTTCACCGGTTTATTGAGTTTGGCCGTCTGGCGTCTGGACTATTTCATGACCTTTCAAGTCCATTGACTGCGCTGTCTATTAATCTTGAAATGTTGGAGCATGAAAAGAAGGGGGGAGATTCCACGGTGCACCTTAAAAATGCGCTGAAGACCACAGACCGTCTACAGAGCTTTTTGCAATCCGTAAAACGGCAGATGCGTTCCCGTTCAGAGAAGACCACGTTTAACGTGCGGGATGCGCTTGAAAAGGTGGCAGAGCTTACGGCCTATAAGGCTAAGAAGCATAACGTGACAATGGATATTTTTTGCGCCAAGAACTTGGAGATTTATACTGATCTCATTAAGTTTGACCAGGTCTTCATGAACTTGCTGACGAATGCACTTGATGCGTGCATTGAAGAAACGCAAACGTCCGGCAAGAAGAAAAAAATCCACGTACGCGCATTTCTTGAGGGAAAAGATGCCGTGCTTGAAGTGGAGGATGACGGTGCCGGTATGGATGAAGAAACTCAGAAAAAGATATTTGAACCGTTTTTCACCACCAAGGCTCCAGAGATAGGCACGGGGATTGGGTTATCAACGGTGAAGGGCATTGTGGAGCGCCATCTTCATGGCAGCATTTCTTTTGTGAGCGCAGCAGGAGAAGGCACTATTTTTACGGTTCGTTTCCCGCAGTATGCCGTCAGTGATTCCGCTCACGCCGAATGAAAAAGGATTGCTCCTTGAGCGCGTCCTGCATGAGCTTCAGGCGGATGGCACGTTTGTTGTTACGGTAGCCGGAGAGCATCGCACCTCTCCATTTTTTCATGCGCTAGCCATGGGCGCTCTCTCTGGAGTAGGCGATGAGTCTGCGGTGAAACTGTGCGCCAGACTGTACGCTCGGCTGGAACGGGAGTGGCATAGGAATGGGTCACTGAATTACGCTTTCCGAGGATCAAGAGAGGCTCTGGCGTATCCCTATCCTGATGATCTTGATACGACAAGCTGCGGTTACCTGGCCTGCATGATCGCTTCTCCTGATTTTTTAAGCGGTGAGCGTTTGGCTGCTTACGTGAGATTACTCATGGCGGTAGAAGTTGAACCCGGTGGTCCCTATAGGACATGGTTAATTTCCGGGAGTGCAGATGAGGCGTGGAAAGATGTCGATCCTTGCGTGAACGCGAATATCGCCGCCGTTCTAGCTCATGAAAAGATGGAGCTGGCTGGGCTTGATGTGTATCTTCAGAGGACGCTCGACGACCGTACGATCGTTTCCTCATACTATCCCTCACGGATTCCGTTTTTGTATTTTCTTAGTCGAGCGGAAAAGAGAACGTTCGCTTCACGCATTGCTGCTGAACTATCAGAAAAGACCCCTGAGCGCTGCAATCCGCTTGAGTGCGCCATGATTGTCTCTTCACTGGTGCGAATGGGGGAGCGAGCTTCTGCCGAACCGTATTACGAGAGGATGGCGGAGCGAGTAAGGACGTCTTCTGTCTTTGCTCCGTATCCTTTTTGTATTGATCGGATAGTAAAAGGTGAGGTGCAATTTGCGGGAGCTATTGCTTTGACCGTGGCCTGTATCCTGGAGGCTGATGCACTTTACGTGGCCTCGAGTGATCGCGAATCAATCGAAGATACTATCGGAAGCCCGGATATTTTACCGGACGTAGTGCGGATCGTTCGTGAACGTTTTCAGCAGACGGGGGAGGGCATCGCGATTATCGCCCAAGGGGTAGTTGAGAAAAGTCTTCAGGGGGATTCTCGAAAAGAGAAATCACTTCTCCCATATCTGTTTGCTGTTGCTTGGGGTTGTCACGACAAACTCGACCATGACTGGATGGTAAAGCTTTGCGCGGCACATTTCTTGGGCTGGATGGCGTACACCATTTATGATGACGTGCTCGACGATGAGTTACAAAAGTCCCATTTACCCGTGGCGAATATTTGCTTACGGGAACTCACTCGAGTATTTGATGAATATCTCCCAGCTGATCTGGTCCGGTCGGTTCTTGATACCGTGGAGAATGCTAATGCTTGGGAAGTGACGCATTGCCGGTTGCCTGTTTCCGTTCTTCCTGATTTTGGTGCTGGCGAAAAATTAGTGGAACGGTCTTGGGGGATTATCCTAGGTCCTTCCGCAGTTCTATTGAAGCTCGGTTACGCGGCCGATAGCACAGAGATGAAGGCGCTCGAGCAATTTTTCTACCACTACATTTTAGCTAAGCAACTGAACGATGACGCGCATGATTGGGAGGCAGATCTTCTGAAGAGCGCAATCAACGGCGTAAGTGTTCGATTATTAGCGCGTAATCAAAATGCGCTTGAGAATCCCCAAGCGCATCTTCCTGAAATGAAGAACCTTTTCTGGCATGAGGTTCTCGATCAAGTCTCCGTCGATATTCTTTCTGAGGTAGAGAGGGCAAAAGGCGCACTCGACCATTTCCCTGAACATTCACGACCGTTCTTTTTGAAGCTCCTTGAGCCTTTTGTTCGTTCGGCGGAACAAGCGATGAAAGAACGGGATAAAACATTGGCGTTCCTGGCTGCGCTTGATCTCTAGACTTACTGCTTTTTAAATCCGCTGATGGCCTGAAGGATTTCAAGCGGCACCGTGAAGATAACCGTGTTTGACTGATCAGAGCTGATGTCGTTAATGGCATTCAAGGTGCGGAGGTGGAGAGCGCCTGGGGTTTCTCCAAGGAGTCTGGCAGCTTTGGAGAGATTTTCTGCGGCTGCAAGCTCGCCCTCAGCATTAATGATCACGGCACGGCGTTCGCGTTCTGCTTCTGCCTGTTTGCCGATGGTGCGTACCATGTCTGGCGGAAGGTTAATGTCTTTGAGTTCCACTGACGTTACTTCCACGCCCCAAGCAAGCGTTACTTCATCAACCTGTTTTTCAATCTTTTCGGAAATGATGGCACGCTGGGAAAGGAGCTCGTCAAGCGTTACTTCACCAATGATGTTGCGCATGGTGGTCTGCGCGAGCTGGAGAACGGCGTAGCTGATATTTTCCACATCAATGATTGCTTTTGCAGGGTCCACGATCTTGTAATAGATAACAGCATTGATTTTCGCGGAGACGTTATCTTTGGTAATCGCTTCCTGGGCCGGGACGTCCACGGCTTTCAGACGGAGATCCACTTTTTTCATGAACTGAAAAACGGGTACAACTACCCTCCAGCCCGGCGCTGCGATAGACGAGTAGCGGCCCATGGTGAAGCGGATACCGCGTTCGTACTGGTTTACCTGGCGGAGGGTAGCTAAGAACAGTATTCCCAAGAAGATGAGGATAGAGAGATACATAAGCGATAAATAATGAATTTCTCCTATTTTTGCACTTCTAGGCTTTTTTGCAAGACCGTAACATTTCCCCCTCTTTTTGGTACGGTTATCCATGAGAAGCGTATAATTATTCTATATGGAACAAGGCCACGAAGCACAGAAAACAGAACTCCTTAAGAAATCGTTTTTTGCGGGAATGTTAGGCGCGCTATTGTGTAATGTACTCTTAGTTTTTGGGGCGAGCTCGTATTTTTCCTCCTCTCCAGAAGGAAAAGCTAATCTGCTTCACTTCTTAAACATTGAGCAATCTAGTGCTGCTGTGCCCGTGATCACAGATTCCACTGGCGCAGTGAATGATGTGGTGGGAGTGGTAGAGAAAGTGAATCCGTCCGTTGTTTCTATTGTGATCACTAAGGATGTTCCGGTGATTGAGCAGTACTATGACAATTCGTCCAACCCGTTCGGCAATATGTTTAACTTTTCTGTCCCGCAGTACAGACAAAACGGTACACAGAAGAAGGAAGTAGGCGGCGGCTCAGGATTTATCGTCACGGATGATGGTTATGTGGTGACTAACGCGCATGTGGTTTCTGATGAAGGCGCGAGCTATACCGTATTTTTGAATGACGGTACAAAATATGACGGCAAGGTGGTGGCTAAGGATTCCGTTCTGGACATAGCGCTCTTAAAGATTGATGCGGAGAAACTGCCCTATCTGCAGTTTGGAAATTCTGATGCCGCTAAGGTAGGTCAGACGGTGATTGCCATAGGAAATGCGCTTGGTGAATACCGCAATACGGTATCTGTGGGCGTTATCTCAGGGCTTGCCCGCTCTGTGACGGCATCCATGAGCTCATCTGCAGGTTCTGAAATGCTCTCTGATGTTTTACAGACAGATGCTGCCATCAATCCAGGGAACTCTGGTGGGCCGCTCATAGATTTGTCCGGCAACGTTATAGGTGTTAACGTCGCAGCGTCAGTGGGTAGTGCTGAAAACATTGGTTTCTCCCTGCCGGCTAATGAGGTGAAGAAAGCCATTGATTCCATCCGTGAAAATGGCCGAGTCATCCGTCCGTATCTCGGGGTCCGGTACATCCCGGTCACGGAGGCTTTAAAGAAGCAAAATAGCCTCACCGTTGATTACGGGGTCTTGGTGGTTCGTGGTAGTAATCCAGGAGAACTTGCCGTGGTTCCTGGTTCTCCAGCGGACAAAGCAGGGTTAGAAGAGAATGACATTATTCTGGAATTAAACGGCAAGAAGATTACGGAGGATTTGCCGCTCCAGAATGCACTTCACGGTTTTGATGTGGGGGAGAAGATTACACTCCATATTCTCCATGATGGTAATGAGAAAGACGTGACCGTGACTTTAGAAGAAAATAAAACTCCTTAGGTATGAAATATATCAAGTACATTGTAGCGGCATTTATTCTCATCATTGCGGTAGGAGTTGTAGCCTTTCTGCAGGCTCCGCAGGCAGTGCCGGACACAGATATTATTGTTCCGGGGAATACGGATGATGGGGAAGACCAGGCAGCTTCAGATGCACTTGATCCAAGTGGAGCAAATATTCAGGTTACCTCTCCAGACAAGAATGATGCCATAGGTCTTCCGCTTACTATCAAGGGATTTGCGCGTGTGTTTGAGAATCAATTTGCGTATAGGGTGAAGGACGCGGATGGCACGGTGCTTACGGAAGGATCAGCCATGTCAGATGCGGCTGATTCCGGAGTTTTTGGCGCATTTACTATTGTGGCTAATTATCCTGCGCCAAAAGGAACTAAGGGCACGGTGGAAGTATTTGAGTATTCCGCTAAGGACGGCAGTGAAGTAAATAAGGTCAGCGTTCCGGTGACGTTTGCCGCTGTCTCCAGTCAGAATGTCAGCGTATTTTTTGAGAACGCAAAAGAATCTGGCAGCAGCATGGACTGTGCGCTGGTTTATCCGGTGACGCGCCGAGTGGCAAAGACAGAAGCTATTGGCAGGGCAGCGCTTGATGAGCTTCTCCGCGGCGTGGATGTGACAGAAGAGAAGAACGGATTCACTACGAGCATTAATCGTGGAAGCATGATCAAAGCGTTTGATATAAAAAATGGTACCGCCACCGTGAGATTCAATGATATTTTTGAAGCGGGTGTAGCTGGTTCCTGCCGAGTAACGGCTATCCGTTCACAGATTGAATCCACGCTGAAACAGTTTCCTACGGTCAAGCGCGTGGTCATAGAGGTAGAAGGTATGCCTACAGATGAAGTCTTGCAGCCATAAAGATGGGAAAGTTGGGGAAGATGGGGACTGTGAATAAGTTTCTTCAATGTTTTGGGCCTTGTGCTACGCTTCCCTGCGTAAATTCACTCTTATTTCTTATTGATACCGTATGTCGAGACTTACCAAGGCACAGATCATGTCAGAGCTTTCAGAGACCTGGGGCGTTTCCAAGAAGGACGCTAGCGACATGTACGATAAGTTTCTCGCTTTGACCTACAAGGAGATCAAGCGTGCTGGAGAGTTTGTCATGCCAGGCCTTGGAAAGCTCGTCAAGAAGAACCGCCCAGCACGTATGGGCCGCAACCCAGCCACGGGTGAGAGCATCAAGATCCCAGCTAAGACGGTTATCAAGTTCTCCGTAGCTAAGGCCGCTAAAGAAGCTTTGCTCTAATTTTGACAAAGTTGTTCACAACAGGTAAAAAAGTCCTCGACTAACGTCGGGGATTTTTGATACAAGGGAATATATGAGACGCGCTCTGGCGATATTTTTTGCAAGCTCACTGATCGCGATTATTTTCGTCTTCGGGCTTATAGTTTCCCACCCCGGTAGGCCGGAAAATTTGGCTGCGGCGGAGCCGGCGGTAGAGAACGTGGTGGATGGCATCCTTTCGGCGCGGGAGGCGCAGATTAATGAAAGTGGGGAGGTCCCCTTTGGTTCAAAGGATGAAATTAATATCCTGGCGCTTGGTATAGATTCAAGAAAAGAGGGGAATGAGGCGCATTGTGACTCCATTCACATGGTGACCCTGCACCTGAAAGACTGGTCTATCACCATTACGTCCGTTCCTCGTGGGACATACTCGCCCCTGCCACCGGGAGGCAATTACAAAGAGTACGAGTATTACTTGGCCAATGCCTGTGCCTACGGAGGCATGGATTACGGCATTAAACAGATTGAGCGGGTGGTGGGCGTAAAAGCGGACTATGTGGTGCATGTGGGCTTTTCCCAGGCGCTTGGCATCTTCCGTGCCCTTCAGCTGCCTACTACAGATACTCTCGAATGGCTCCGGAACCGCCGCACGTACCAGGTAGGGGATCCGCAGCGCCAGCATAACCAGGCGGTGTTCATGAAGGACATGACCATAAAGATCATGAAGGATCCTATTCCCGCACCTTTCCTGTACCTCCTGTACCGTTTTGTGGACACGGATATGGACTACAAGAGTGTGAAGGCCTTGTATGACGCGTATTACGCCTCAGGGCTGGCGGAGCGCCCAGAAGCCATCACTCTTGCCATGAAGCCGCCGCACCCGGTGACGGACATCCATTATGATCCAAATGATGTGGATGCCAAAGTGGCGGATATTGTGGACTTCTTGAAGGACAAAGTTTCCCGTGAGGATCTCTCGCTTCGTTCAGCGGATGAGATTCAGGCCATCTTGGTGGAGTATCTCCGCAGCGCGCTCGCGAGCGATGACACGATTATTCATGTGTATGATGAGCAGATGTGGCGCCAGGTAGAGGATGAAGATATTCGTGAAGAACTGCAGTTCCGATTCTTGGATAAGTACGTTCGTGAAATTAAAGAAAAAGAACCGGATAAAGCTATTCAGGAAGTGACGGACTATATTTTAGAGAAGCAGTATTTTGAACAGACTGATTGGGAAGAGAAGGGCAAGAGATTCCTAGAGGCATTGGTGGGCGAAGTGAAGAAATAGGATCCGTGCTATTGTTTATACAATATGACTATTTATCGTTTTATCGCCGGCGTAAGCCTGGCGAGCACGGTCCTCTTCGCTTCATCAAGTTTGGCCTTAGCGGCCACTCCTCCGGCTGTGAAGGGAAGGATTCTTCTCCAGGTAGAAAAGAACGGGGAGGCTTGGTACGTCACGCCGGATACCGGCGAGCGGTTTTATCTCAAGAACGGGGAGGGTGCCTATGCCGCACTCAGAAATTTTGGGCTCGGTATTACAAATGCAGACATTTGGAAAATCCCGGTAGCCAATTATCATGCTCCTGGCGATAACGATTTTACCGGTGATACGGACAAGGATGGCTTTGATGACAACATGGAATTAGCGCTCGGTACAGACATTAATAAAGCGGACACAGATGGTGATGGCTATAGCGATTCCGTAGAGTACGCGAGCGGTAATTCGCCGTTCGGGTCAACGAAAATTCCGGTTGATTCTGGCTTGGTTAATCGTCTAAAAGGAAAAATTGTTCTCCAGGTAGAGGGAAAAGGCGAGGCTTGGTATATCAATCCTGTAGATGGCAAACGGTATTACATGCCTAACGGTGAAGTTGCCTATAGCATGATGCGGTACATGAGCCTTGGCATCACGAACGCAAACCTTTCGACAATTCCTGTCTATTCAAAAGACTTTGATTGCGGAGAGAGTATCGATTGCATGGTAGGGGCTGTGGAGGCGGGGACGCCGTCACACGGGGTTATCACGGCTTCGTTCGAACTTTTTACGGCATCCATTGCGGGTAAGTACTTGATCAGCTATGAACCTCCAAAGACGGCAGGCGGAACGTTTATCTATAAGACTACTATTATTAGCCAAGTGGTAAATGGAATAAGTACTGGGCAGGGGGCGGGAGTTGTGTCTACGTGTACGGATACGGATGTAGCGCAATTTGTTCAGTTTCTCGTAAGCTCAAAAGTGAATACGTTCGTTGCGAGCCCCACCATGGTTTGCACTTCTGCTGAACCCAAGTAAAACAAAAAACCCTCGAGAGACTCGAGGGTTTTTTGTTTAGACCAACTTGCGCAGATCGAACTTCTTGCCTTCCTTCATCCATTTACGGAGCGTGCGGATACCGCGTCCGGAAACCATGATGCGTTCTGGTCTTCCTGTGGCAGGATTGATGACCGTTCTTGGCTGGAGGTTCGGCATCTGGCGGCGCTTGGTTTTTACGTTCGAGTGGCTGACATTGTTGCCAACCATCGGGCGTTTGCCGGTAACGGCACAGACTTTTGCCATATGAATTAGGTGTTGAGGGAACAATTTCCCTGAAAATAAGACCTGAAGAGCTTACCTTATGGGAGAGAATTCGTCAATGTATGAGCGTTCCCCTCCATCCTGATATACTTCACTCATGCATATGGAGGGAAAAGAGGGGACGGCCTATGTGGTGGCGGTCTCTATGGGTTACGGACATGAGCGGGCAGCAAATGGCATGCGCTCTTTTGCGGTAGGGAGAAAGACTATTCTGGCGAATGATTACCCGGAGATCCCCATGGGGGACAAAAAATTATGGGCTACGGCGCGCCGGTCCTATGAATGGGTGTCCCGGTTTAAGACTGTGCCGTTTTTTGGAGAATTAGCTTTTGCTTTTAATGATTGGCTCCAGAGAATCCCGCCGTTTTACCCTAGGCGTGATCTTTCAGAGCCAACACTTCAAGTAAAAGAGGTGTACGCACTTATCCGTGATTTTGGCTGGGGGAGAGAACTGATTGAAAAGCTCGCCAAACATCCTAAGCCGCTCATTTGCACGTACATGACGCCGGCCTTTGCAGCAGAGGAATTCAATTATCCAGGTGATATTTATTTGGTGATTTGTGATTCTGATGTAGCCAGACCTTGGGTTCCGCTTGAACCTCAAAAATCTCGCATCAAATATTTTGCACCCACCGGAAGAGTGGCAGAGCGATTAAAATTGTACGGCGTGAAGGAAAAGAATATTTTTCTGACCGGTTTTCCGCTTCCCATGGATGCGATAGGTGGAAAAGAAGCTCCGCAGACCACCCACGATCTTGGACGGCGCTTGTGTCATCTGGATCCCCGGGCAATTTTTTTCTCCCGTGCCTACATCATGCTTGAGGCCGTCATGGGTAAACAGTTTTGTGAAGGCGTGAGCAAAAAGAACGGGCGAGCAGTGAGCCTCACGTTTGCGGTGGGTGGTGCAGGAGCACAAAGAGAAATTGGCGCAGCCATAGCACGATCACTCGCACCACGGATCAAGAAGGGTGAAGTGAAGCTGAATCTTGCAGCCGGGATTCGGCCTGAGGTTGGTTCCTATTTCAGACGAGAAGTGATCGCCGCCGGGCTTGGGGAAGCCTTGAAGGATGGGCGAGTAACTATTTTTGAGAATAAAGATAGAAACGAATATTTTTCCTCATTCAATAAACTCATGATGGAGACAGATATTCTCTGGACCAAGCCGTCTGAGCTTTCTTTTTACGCTGGTCTCGGCATTCCCATTCTTATGACAGAGCCGGTAGGGACACAGGAGATTTATAATCGCGACTGGCTGCTGCAGGTGGGGGCGGGTGCTGACGCGCTAGACCCCAGGTACGCTAACGAGTGGCTTTTCGACTGGATAGCCGGCGGTGCGCTCGCTCGTATGGCCTGGAATGGTTTTGTGAATGCCCCAACGCACGGTGCGTACCGAATTGAAGAGATTATCAAAGGTAAGGATACGTCTATCCCTGCTTTGCCTATTGTGGTTTAATGCCCGCACATGCTTTCTAAAACGCAACAGAAATTAGTGACAGAACTTGTTCACAGTAAAAAGGCTCGCCGGGAGTCCGGACTTTTTTTGATTGAGGGAGCCAAGTTTGTGAGAGATGCAAAGCAGCATTTGCAATTTTCTTTTACAGATAAGGATGTACAGAATTTTAGGGATCTCATCTCGACCGAGACTCCGCAGTCGGTGGCTGGAGTAGCCAAGATTCCTGACTGGACACTGAAGGACGTTTTGCAGAAGAAAGTCATCGTGGTACTCGACGGCTTACAAGACCCGGGAAACGTGGGAACAATTCTGAGAGCTTGTCTGGCGTTTAATGCGTCACTTATTCTGATCGAAGCAGCAGATCCCACCAACCCGAAAGCTGTGCGAGCCAGCGCTGCGGCGATTCTTCAGACGCCGTGGATTGAGATCGGCCGTTTAGACGCAGAGAAAGCTTTGGAAGATATCGGTCGCAGCATTTATCGGCTTGAGCTTCGACCTGGCGCGATTTCGATTAAGGATGTGAAGGAAGAATCCCTCGTCCTCATTGCGGGAAATGAAGGAAAGGGAATCAAGCTATCAATCGCCGGACAATCTGTGGCTATTCCGCAGAGCGAGGCGTTGGAATCTCTTAACGTAGCCACGGCGGTCAGCATTGCCCTCTATGAGCTCGCCTTTTGAACTTGTAGCTAAGAAGGGCCTGGCGCGTGGGGGAGTTTTAGCTACTGCGCACGGCGCCGTGCAGACTCCGGTTTTCATGCCTATTGCTACTTCAGGCTCGGTGAAAACAATGACGGGAGATGAAGTGAAGGCTTTGGGATCGTCCATCATCCTCGGTAACACGTATCATCTTTTACTTAGGCCAGGACCGGATATTTTGAAACAAGCCGGTGGACTGCATAAGTTCATGAAGTATGAAGGTCCTATCCTGACGGACAGCGGCGGCTATCAGGTTTTTAGTCTGTCCAAGATCAATTCCACGGATGAAGAAGGTGTGACATTTCAATCGCACATTGATGGACGATCGATCAGATTGACTCCCGATTCCTCGCTTGAGATGCAGGCGGCGATTGGTTCTGACATCATGATGCAGTTTGATGACGTAGCAGCGGGGAATTCAACGAGAGAGCGCTATGAAGAAGCCATGGAGCGATCGCTCCGCTGGGGGAAGGCGTCGAAGGAAGCTTTCGAGAAACACGTGAGGCACGATGCGCTTCTTTTCGGGATCGTACAGGGAGGAACATACGAAGATTTGCGACAGCGATCGGCGGAAGGACTGAAAGAAATTGGATTCGACGGTTACGCTATTGGCGGACTGTCCGTGGGTGAGTCCCGCGAAGATACGTTTAGGATCGCCAAGAAAGTGGCGGCCATGTTGCCGGAGGACAGGCCACGCTATTTCATGGGTGGCGGGATGCCAGAAGAAATTGTCTATTACGTTTCTGTGGGCGTGGATATGTTTGATTGCGTCTTGCCTACACGGAACGCTCGCCACGGACAAATTTTTGTTTGGAAAGGCGATCCTAAGGAATGCGTGCGTGAAGCTTTTACACGAGCGCAGGAGGGGGCTGTCGATTTCCGAATTGCTGAAGCATTCTACGAAAAGATTCAGATGACCAGCGAAAAGACTATTGCGGACTTTTCACCTATTGATAAGTTCAGCGATTGTCAGACTTCGCTCGACTATTCACGAGCTTACCTCCGGCATCTTTTTAAAGCGGGTGAAATTTTGGGCCTCAGGCTCGCCACCGCGCAAAATATCCGTTTTTATCTCCGGCTGATGGAAGAGCTCCGAGCAATTGTGAGAGAATAGAGAGGTATGAGTCAGTCTGCGCTGCAAAAGAAAAAGAACGTTGATGATATTGTGCGTAATGCTCTTTTGCGGTTATCGGCGCTGAAGAAAAAGCGAGACAGTATTGTTTCAGGCTTTCTTGATGTTCTCAAAAAGAAAAAGGTGCAGCAGATTCGCGATTCGTTAGTATAGGTATGCCATTCCGAGAAACGGGGGAGAGGCTTCCCGGAGCATTAGAACAGTCCAGCACTGAAAAGTCTCCCGATCTGGCAGAGATATCAGGAGAAATGGGTTTGGAAGAAGTACGTGGGTACGCTAAAACCGCCACGGCATATGTGGAGCATCAGACGGCCTCTTTAGGGGAAGAAGCGAAGGACCGGATAGGTGTTGCAGCCGAGAAGCTTGGTTTTTCTCCCGGCGCTCTTGAAGCCGCGCTCGCGGAGTCATCTGTTGCAGATGAGCTTGCTGCACTTACCAAGGAGGGAAGCGATCTGACGGACGGTATGAGGGCGGAAATAACCGAGGTACTTCGCGATGAAGCAGAACGGACTTCAGCGGATTGGCTTAAGGAGCAGAAGAAACTGAAGGAAGAGCCATATCTGGCGCCTGATCGAAAGACCTTCTCTGATATTCAGGGAGCATTTTTTGAGATTGAAAGACAAAATCATCTTGACCGAGTGGATGAACGGTCCTCAGATACTCCTGTACGCTCTATCGATACCCGCCTTATTGTGCGCGCACCTTCCCTCAAAGACTGGAGTGATTCCTACCATACGGCTCATGATGAATTTACCAGTGCTCGTGGAGAAAATGCTGTCATAGAAATTTGCAGGAAGATTTCCTCTACGGTGAAGAGTATTGGCGCTGAATCCGGCATCTCAACAGATGAGCAGCTTTTAAAGACGGACAGAGCGCTTGAAGAAGCAGGAATTTACAGTGAAGCTTTTCCCATACGTCTGAAAGGCTATGAGGGTCCACGGGGCCCGATCTATGTTGCGGAAGATGGTTCGCACCGCGTGGCAGCAGCTAAACTCACCGGACTTGATCATGTGCGCGGAAAGGTGGGGGATGCAAAAGATAAAGAGAAGGCAAGAAAGGTTTGGTATGAATCGCTTGCGCTCATGCCTATCACTGCACGAGAAGAGCTGCGCGCTACCTATGACCAGGTTTATCCGCCCACGCCTGAAGAAAAACAGGCGGATGAGGAGGCCTTAGAGGAAGCGGAGACGTATCTGAGCGAGATTTATGCCGAGCGAAACCTGAACCGGGACGCTATGCAGACGCGTGCACAGGCAGAGTCTGAGCGTTTCAGAGAAGCGGAGCGCCGGTTTAGTGACGCCCAAGCTTTTGCTGATCAACTCACGGACACTAAGCGGTTTAACCGTTTGAAGAAGGAGGCGGGTCTGGCCTATCTGAAAGACCACGCTCCCGCGGACCTGTGGGATGAATATGAACAGCGGATTGATGATGATGGCTATCTTGTGCGCAAAGATGGAGGAGAGAGCTATATCACGTCTACGGGCTATGACGTAGGAGATTCCTACCGTCAGATCATCATCAGTGCAGTAGAGAAATATAGGCAAGAATTCCCTGAATCCTAGCAGGAGCCATAATGCTCCGATTTTGGTTCTGAAATGCTATACTTGGGCTATATGGCCAGTGTTGTGGCGGCGGGGCAGGTTTTTAAAGATGTGGTGTTAGATGTTTTGTTATTTCCGGTGTATTGGTACACCACGGGGTTGGTGCGCATGATCACCTGGGCAGGTGATAATCTCATGGCCACGTTTGCTTCACTGTCTCTTGGGGTTTGGCTCAAAAATATCTTTGTGCCTATGTACGGCCAGAGAGACTGGCAGAGCCGGCTGATTAGCGTTTTCATGCGCTCCGTGCAGATTGTTTTCCGCTCCCTCGGGTTATTTTTGTGGTCAGTTGGCATTCTGGTGGTCTGTGCGCTTTATCTTCTGGCACCTCTCGCGCTTATTGCTTTTGCGTTGTACCACGGGCTAGGAAGCCTTTCGTAGCCTATGCCTAACGCACAGTGGAAAAAGCGCGTAGATGCCACTTCAATCGCCCATGAGGGGATGCTTAAGAGTGCTCGGAGCGCTGAGGTGGTTTTGGCCATACTTGCGGGAGTATTTTTTGTGGGACTGTTTGTGTACGGTATTGCTACGGCGAACCCGAAAGAGGTGATAGATCCCATTTTCTATACTCGACCAAACGTTTGGCTGTTCTGTCTCTCCCTCGGCCTTCTTTCTTTCCTCTACGCCCTTTCCCGCCGCAAGAGAAATACGGAAGGACCAAAAAAGATTCCGGCCGGAGATATAGCCGAGGTCTGTGACGAGAATGCAGTGAAGGCCGTCAATGATGCCTTTCTTTTGGCCGAACAATCGGGTTCCCTTGAGGTGACTGCTGTGCATTTGTTTGCGAGTTCACTCGGGACTGTTCCTGGACAAGTCTTTTTGGCGCGGCTCGGCGTTTCTTTCTCATTGCTCAAAGAGCCTTTGAAGCGAAAGCTAGCACTTGAAGAACGCGGAGCTACTATCTTTGGCTCCCGCGGGGAGGCACTCATGGAAACGGCGTATGAAAATGCTTTAGCCGCAGGCAGGGAGCATCTTTCTTCCATTGAGATTCTGGCGGCTGCGTATGCAACTGATGATTTTTTTGCGGAACTCTTGGAAGAGCAGGGCGTGAAGCGTGAGGAGTTTGGAAATGCGTTAGCTTGGATTCGGATCTCTGAAGATCTGCAGCTGCGGTATGAACGCTTCCGCCGGGCCGCTAGTTTTAAGCCTACGGGGAATATGGATCGGGCCATGACGGCTATTGCTACGCCATTTTTAGATTCTGTTTCTGAAGACCTCACGCGAGATGCCGTTTACGGCCGAACTTCTTTGCTCGTGGGGCGTGATGCTGAAATGGCGGCCATTCTCCGCGCTATTGAAGGGGGAGCGCAGAGCGTAGTTTTAGTGGGTCAGCCGGGCGTGGGCAAAGGCGCAATTGTGGAAGGCATTGCGGACCTTATGGTGGAGGAGCGTGTTCCTGCTGTGCTCAGCGACAAGCGTCTTTTGAGGCTGTCAGTGCCGCACATTGTGAGTGCAGAAGGAGGAAGGGGCGCTGAAGAACGTTTGCTTTTTGCTCTGGATCAAGTGGCAGCTACAGGGAATGTGGTTCTTGTAATCGAGGATATTCATGAACTGGTGAGTGCCGGGAGTACGGGTGTAGACCTTTCATCGATCCTCTCTTCAGAGCTTGAAAAAGGTTATACGTTCGTGATTGCTACCACTACGCCGCAGGGTTATACGGAGAGAGTGGAGCGCTCCGTGCTCGGCCCTAAGCTTTCCAGGATTGCGATTGATGAACCAGATCGGGATCAAGCTGTCAGGATTCTTGAGGCCAAGATTGCGCCGATTGAAATAAAGAATCGCGTGGCTTTTACCTATAGTGCGCTTGCGGCTTGCGTGGATCTTTCTGCTCGTTACATGCATGATGGCGTGCTGCCGGAGAAGGCCATTGAGCTCTCGCGTGAGGTGGCGCTGACGGTGGGCAAACGCAGTTCCGGTGCGCTCATGTGGGTGCGGAAGGATGATGTGGCGGCACTGGTAGGTGAGAAGACTAAGATTCCAGTGACGGAAGTAACGGAGGATGAGGGAGCGAAACTTTTGAAACTCGAAGAACATCTCCACGAGCGGGTGATAGGCCAGGAGGAAGCTATCAAGGCCGTCTCTTCTGCTTTGCGACGAGCGCGCGCGGCTATGCGGAGTGAAGGCAAGCCAATTGCTAACTTTTTATTCTTGGGACCTACGGGTGTAGGAAAAACGGAACTCGCTAAAGCCACGGCGGAAGTCTATTTTGGAAATGAAAACGCCATGATCCGTTTTGACATGAGCGAATATCAGAATAAAGAATCTGTTTCTCGCTTGATTGGCGGCAATGGGGAGGCGGGGTTATTGACCGAAGCTGTTCGGCGCAGTCCATTCGCATTATTGCTTCTCGATGAAATAGAAAAAGCACATCCAGATATTCTGAACTTATTCTTGCAGGTCATGGATGATGGAAGGTTGACTGACGGAACGGGAAGAACGATTGATTTTACGAATGTTATCTTGATCGCTACCTCAAACGCTGGTACGCAATACATTCAAGATGAAGCAGCTAAGGGCACTAAGCTTCTCATGATTAAGGACGCGCTCATGAATACGGAGCTAAGGCAGATGTTCCGTCCGGAGTTCCTGAACCGCTTTAATGACGTGATTGTCTTCTCGCCATTAACGGAAGCTGACGTGACAGCTATTGCCTATCTCATGATCGCTAAGGTGGCTAAGCGCATGGAAGCAAAACTGGTTGAACTTGAAGTTACTGATGCGGCCGTGCATGAGCTTGCCGTGGCCGGTTATGATCCTAAATTCGGCGCCCGTCCGCTCAAACGAGTCATTGAAGAGCGCTTGGAGAACACGCTGGCTGATGAATTCCTCCGTGGCGGTATAGGCCGCAGAGATAAGGTCATTTTTGACGTAGGGGGTAAATTAGAGGTAAGAAAAGCGGAGAAACTTTAGCTTTTTGGTATGCCTCTCTGGTGGCCGTTTCCCGTGGCTCTGGCCTTTGTGGGTGCTGCGCTCCTGACCCCGCTCGTTGCTCGCTTGGCGACACGTTTTGGCATTATTGATGCCCCGAATGCCGAGCGCAAGATCCATCGCACGCCCACGCCACTTCTTGGCGGCATGGCAGTTTTTCTTGCTTTTGCCGTTCCTACAGTTCTTGTAACACTATTCTCGAACGCTTTGACCGGTGGGGAGATAGGCGCATCACAGATTTTCGGGTTTCTTTTGGGCGGGCTTATTCTCATGATCGGCGGATACATTGACGACCGTTATAACCTGCCGCCCAAGTGGAGTTTTCTTTTCCCGCTCGCCGCGTCACTGGTTGCTACATTTCTTGGCATTGGCGTAGAGAAGGTCACGAATCCGCTCGGTGGTTTTGTATTTTTGCCGTCGATTATTTCGACTGCTTTTACTTTTGTCTGGTTACTTACGATGACGTATACAACGAAACTTCTGGACGGCGTGGACGGGCTAGCGGGATCCATCTCTCTGATTGGCGCTTTGATGATCGCCGCCCTCGCTCTGACCGAAAAGTATTATCAACCGGACGTGGTTCTTTTATCGTTGTTTTTTGTGGCTGCGATCGGCGGGTTCCTCTTGTGGAATTTTTATCCGGCAAGAATCTTTTTAGGTGAAGGGGGAAGTACGTTTTTAGGCTTTACGCTTGGAACCCTGGCGGTCATAGCCGGCAGCAAAGTGGCCACGCTTCTTCTTGTGCTTGGTATTCCCGCTATTGATGTTGTGACCGTGATGATTCGCCGACTCATTGAACGCCGACCAGTATTTTCGGGAGATCGTTATCATTTACATCATTTGCTTTTGGACAACGGCTTGAGTGAACGACAAGTTGTTTTTGTCTATTCCAGCCTCTGTTTCCTTTTTGGCTTATCTACGCTTGTGTTTAGCTCAGCGGAAAAGATTATTGCCCTTGTAGTCTTGACTATCGGAATTCTTGGCGGTATTTTTTTCCTTGAACGCCGCAAAAAACGTCTATGAAATCAACGCTCAGAATTGCGCTTGTCCTCCTAGCCGCCTTTCTTCTTACTCTTGTGCTCTTTGCTGTGCTCTCTAGAGAAACAACCGAGCAACTGACCGTGAACGGGGAGGAATTTACGGTCAGAGTTGCTGATACCCCTGTCAGTCGCTATCGCGGGCTGTCCGGCGTGGAACGGTCTGACCTTCAAAAAGATGCAGAAGGGATGGCCTTTGTGTACGGTTCTCCTGAAGTACGAAATTTTGTCATGCGCGGCATGAAATTTCCGCTGGATTTTGTCTGGGTGAGAAACGGTATTGTGGTCAACGTAGATGAAGATGTTCCGGCACCAAAGGAGGGAGAAGAGCCACGCAAAATTTCTTCTGATCCTCTGACCGCTGATACCGTACTTGAATTCCCGGCCGGTTTTGCCAAGACGCACGATTTATTTATTGGGATGAGCGTGAGCCTTAAAGGGCAGTAAGGACAAGGGCGAGTGCTATTACTGCCACGGCATGGGCCATGAGCGGCACGCGTGAAGAATTGAATTTAGCAATGAGTGTCATGAGGAGCACGGTGCCAATGAGGATGGCAGAGAGAATGGAGAACTGCCGCACGCCGTCTTGCATGCCTTCAAGCTTCAGTACGCCAAAGAGTTTGTATTCTCCTTTTGGCTGTTCGAATCCGTAGAGTGATTGTGTATTCGTTTCTGGTGCAGCAAGTGCCACAGGTTCTGTGGTCTGCACATTTTTTCCTTCTGTGGTCACATAGAGTTGTTCGCCGTTGTCACTCAGGCTCGCTGCATTGAACGCCAAATCTCCTTTCCAGGTTCCACTTTCATCTTTAGCGAGTGCTTTTGATTCTGTTCCTAAGTGAGCTGTGACAGCGGTAGCTTCATCTGCCTTAAGGCTCACACTGTAGCTTTCTTTGTTTGGCGTAACTACCACGCTTCCTGGCTCGATCGAGCTTGGAGCTGATTCCGAATTTTCACCGAGCACTGCGGTTTGCGTTTCTGTTGGCTCGGCAGCAGGAGCGATAGCGATATCTGTTAACGCACCCGTAGTATCTTTTGGTGCGGACGGCGCAGTCAGAGTCCCGGCGTTTTTTGGATAACCAAAGTGCTGGACCACAAATATAGCCGGATAGCCCTGGTATTCGCCTTGGGCCACGCCTACGCCAATTTCTGTGTAGCGAGGATCAATGATGTTTGCTTTATGTGTAGGACTGGCCAACCAACCTGAGTACACATCTTCAGCGGAGGTGAAATAGACGGCCAGATTTTCTCCGGCGTATTTATAGGAATAGCCGTTTTTGGCGAACCATGACCACGGCGTTACGCCGGCGGGACTGGTGTGTGCAAAGTATTGGTTAGCTAACATGTCCTCTGCCTTCATTCTGGCTGAGGAAGAAAGTTCGTTATTCACGGACAGGTCACCGAGCCCAAGATTTTCCCGTGTTTGATTCGTGAGCGCTATGATGTTTGGAGCAGTGATAGCACTTGAAAATAGGCTGGCGGCTGGCAGGGCAATGGATGCGCTGATGACGGCAACCTTTAGGAGCACAAGAAGCACGCTATAACCAAAAAGCGCCTTATGCCGTAAGGCGTGGGGAAGATGTTTGTTTCCTTTATGCGGGAAAAGATGGTCCTTCAGCGTTTTGCTGAGTTTTCCAAAAAATCCTTTGGACGTTTTTCTCCGCACGGATGTGCGTTTTTTCGCGCCTTTCACTCAACGATTATAACATGACGGGCGAGCGGGTTCTTTGACAGAAGGGGTATTTTCAGGAATTCTACCCTTTGAGCGAAATGTCTCGCTCCTGTTCTATCGCGAGGTTCCCGATGTCGGTTCTTCTGTCCCTGCTTCTTTCCACTGCTTCTGCCGCCGATCCTGTGGCCCCTCCTCTGGCCCAGCCGGTGTTCCAGACTTGCGAGGAAGCCACCAACGCCGCTCGAAAGAGCGGTACTCCCTTCACCGGGCGCTGTGGGAATGGCAACGCCCGTTTCACGGACATTGCTGATCCGGCCGAGGCAACGCTTCTCATGCAGGAGAATTCGCAGTATTTTCTCGACTGCATGCAGTACGCCGCTCCTCGACAGCCGTACACGGCGACCGTTGAGGTTACGATGACCAATACCGCCTCCGCTCCGCATGGGAAGCGTTTAGAACTGATCAATTCGACCCACGGCAAAGAGCTCGCGAAGGGTGGGATGCCGATCGCCAACGACACGCGGTGCATGTTGGCGGTCATTTCGACTATCCCTTTTCCGGAGCCCAAGCCCGGGCACTCCTCCACCATCTTGTGGACGTTTACCGTGGAGCACGCGGCGGAATCCGAACGCGGCAACCGCTGATCGCTCCCGTTTCCTGCCCAGTCGGTCGCGACCGCCTGGGCCTGCCCCGCTCGTCCTCGTGGACGGGCGGGTGCACGTGTTTTAAGGCCAATATTTGGGCTCAGAGTTGACGGTTTGGCCTGTCTTTGTTACACTCGTGGCGTTCAAATTCTTCATTTTCGGCTTGCGTAAGGCACCTCAAAGTATCGTTTCATCGATCGCCTGAGCAGCACACACGCGTATGTACGCAGTAATTACTACAGGAGGTAAGCAGTACCTCGTCAAAAAGGGAGAAAAGCTCCAGGTAGAGCTCCTTGACCTTGAAGTAGGCAAGTCCCTTGATTTCGTCCCTATGCTTGTTTCAAGCGAGGACGGTACAGATTTCAAGATCGGTACTCCAGACGTTTCTGGAATGAAAGTCACCGCCAAGGTGCTTGAGCATGGCCGTGGCGAAAAGATTTCCGTGATCAAGTACAAGCGCAAGGCTCGTTACCGCAAGAACGTTGGTCACCGCCAGCCTTACACCATCCTTGAAATCGAATCTATCAGCTAAACAAAAAATCCTCTGCCTGTCAGAGGATTTTTTGTTATGTTTCGCTTCTGCCGGATAATGCGCTTGCGAGCGTGACTTCATCCGCGTACTCAATATCTGCCCCCATGGGGAGGCCGCGGGCTAGACGGGTGGTTTTGCAGTCCAGGTTTTTTAAAAGTCGGCTGAGGTAAAGAATCGTCGTCTCGCCATGAACGTCGGGAGAGAAAGCAAGAATAATCTCTTTCACATTTGGTTCTTTTTTGAGACGCTCCACGAGTTTATTCACGTTCAGTACATCTGGCGTGAAGCCGTCGATAGGATTCAGAACGCCGCCCAGAACAAAGTAAAGACCGCGATAAATTCCCGTCGCTTCAATAGTAGAGATATCTCGAGCTTCGGCTATGACGCAG
>JAHFIZ010000055.1 GCA_023246145.1 Candidatus Uhrbacteria bacterium
ATCCGAAGATCGAGTTTCTCATGGACACTTTGGTCGAAGAGGTGCTTGGCGACGGTCAGATTCGCGCACTGAAGATCAAGAGTGCCAAAACCGGGGAAGTGAGCGAATTTGCTACTCAAGGACTCTTTGTAGCAATCGGCCACAAACCGAATACGGAAATTTTTGCGGATTCGATCACGCTTGATCAGAAGGGATATATCGTCACGGAAGGAAAATCCACCGCTACCAATATTCCTGGAGTCTTTGCCTGCGGAGACGTTATGGATCCGTATTACCGTCAGGCCGTCACCGCCGCCGGCAGCGGCTGTCAGGCAGCACTTGAAGCGGAGCGGTACCTAGCTCATCAGGAATAGGTATGAAGAAACCGGAGACGCTAGGGGGCGGCATGCCTCAAGAGGCCATAGGAGAGCGTCCCCGGGATGTTTTGGCTGAGAGAGAAGGCGGAATTGAGGTACCTGAAACAGCGGAGCTTGAATCCGGCAGAGAAGAGAAAGATCAGGCAGAGCAGGAAAGGGTTGAAGCTTTGAGGGAGCAGGTAAAAAGAGAATCTACTCCCCGGAAGCCCAAGGAAGGTATTTCTGAGTATATTCAGAAGTACGTTCCGGAGCATTTACAAAAGCCTGACGTTTTAGCAAGGACAATTAGTGGGCTGGCGGGTGTAGCAGGAGAGATGCTGTTACGTTTTCAGGGAAGAAAGATAGAGGGACGCGAGCATGTCCCCACGGATGGCCCTTATATTCTTGTAGCCAATCACACGCGGGACTCTGATCCTGTAGTGACGGCGGCAATTGCTGGAAGGCGCGTGGACTACGCTTCAACGGACATGAATTTTCAGATTAATCCTGCGCTCAGCTGGTTTTTTAAGAAGCTTGGTCTCTACAGCGTGAAAAGTTCGCTCGGGAATATTTCAACTGAAGAGAAGGCGGCACTCATGGAGCGCGTTCCTAAGTATCCCGGTCATCAGCGACCGTACTATCAGAGCGTGATTGATAGGCCTATGGATGTGGCGAATATTAGACAGTTTGCAAGAGAGACCGCGGCACTGCTTGCTCGCGGTGAGCCTGTGGTGATTTTTCCTGAAGGGCTCTGGCTTTTTGAAGGGAATAAAATGCGGGAGGCGTATCCTGGGGTTGAGCTTGTACTCAGAGAATATAAGCGCTTAACCGGGAAAGATGTACCTATACTTCCTGTCGCAATCTCAGATAAGCAGGTGCATATTGATGAGTTGATGGTTCTTGGCGATGGTGAAGAAATTCACACGGTCATGAGAGCTATTGCGGAACATTTACCGGAGGAAGAGCGTGGTTTTTACTCGGAGTAATACAAAAGCTCCGCCTAAACGCGGAGCTTTTGTATTACTTGATTCCAGGGCAAGGGGAGAATTCGCATTTTGGACCCGTGCGGCCTACGTAAGAGCCATCCGGACACATTTTTGCATCTTGTGTGCAGTAGACCTGTCCGTCATCCACAGGTGGAAGCGGCGTGATGTTGGTGTCCGTTTCCGTGTCTGCTGATCTTGAGAGCATCACGGCGGCTACAATGACTGCCAGAATGGCTACAGCTAAAAAGACGGGAACAAGTTTGATCATAGGGAAAGAAAAGTTTTTTTGAGTATACCGCAACACTCCTAGTTTATTTTAAATATTTCTTTCCCTGTAGCTTTTCCGGCAGGTAGTCCTGTTTAGCATCTTCAGCATTATTGAAAGCGGGTGTGTATTTATAGCCTTTGCCGTAGCCCAAGTTTTTCATGAGTTTTGTGGGGGCGTTCCTGATATGGAGTGGCACCGGTTCGTTTGGTAAATCGCGAATATCCTGCTGCACGGCGCCATACGCCTCATAAAGCGCGTTGGATTTTGGGGCTTTGGCCAAATATGCCACGCATTGCGCCAGGATCACGTTACATTCTGGCATGCCAATGAAGTGACAGGCTTGGTAAGCGGCCACGGCTTGAACGAGCGCGTTCGGATCTGCTAGGCCGATGTCCTCGGACGCGAACCGTACAAGGCGGCGAACAATATAGAGAGGGTCTTCGCCGGCTTCAAGCATTCGGCCCAGCCAGTAGAGGGCGGCGTCAGCGTCATTGCCACGCATGGACTTATGGAGAGCCGAAATAATGTTGTAGTGTTCTTCTCCTGCACGGTCGTATACCAAATGTGTTCGCTGCAGCGCTTCCGCGATTAGATCTTTGGTGATGTGGATCTTCGCGGTGCGATCTCTCCCCCTTTCCAAGGGGGAGCCGGAGGGGGTCAATGGTGCGATTTTGGCAGCAATTTCTAATGTGTTCAGTCCGTTTCGAGCATCCCCGTTAGCAACATTAGCGAGCGCCTTCAGTGTTTCATCGTCAATCGCTATGGGTTCGTTGCCTAAGCCTTTCTCTTTGTCAGCGATTGCACGCTTCAGAATTGAAATGATGTTTTCTTCAGACAACCGCTCGAGCACAACTACACGACAGCGGGAAAGGAGGGCCGAATTTACTTCGAACGAGGGATTTTCGGTTGTCGCTCCTATAAGCGTTATGACGCCCTTTTCAACTGGAGGGAGGAAGGCATCCTGCTGAGATTTGTTGAAGCGATGAATCTCATCTACAAAAAGAATCGTTCGTTCCCCGTAGTATTTTCTTCTATCCTCAGCGTCTTTCACAATATCCCGAATATCTTTGACGCTTCCGGACACGGCAGAAAAAGGGAAGTACCGAGCCTTAGTCATTTTGGCAATAATCTGGCCGAGCGTGGTTTTTCCTACTCCCGGCGGCCCCCAGAAAATAAGAGAGGGCAGATTATCTTTTTCGATCATCGACCGCAGATATTTCCCTTCTCCCACAATGGCGCTCTGCCCAAAGAATTCCTCCAACGTCTCCGGCCGCATGCGTTCCGCAAGAGGAGTAGAAGGAAGTTTTTGTTTTAGTTGGACATCGAATAAATCCATAGACCTGACAACTGTACGGTATCTGTTCGTATCTGAAAAATAGTGCTGTAGATAAAAGCAGAAGCACCGCCATCCCACGGGGGACAACGGTGCTCGATGACGTGCGGTAGCCTGCGAGGCTGCCCGCTATTTCTTTTCGGTCTCGCCGAGCGTGAGCCATCGGGCGATTCCACCGAGCGTATAGCCGCAGTAAATTTCTCCGCTCCCCATCATCTTCACGACCTGCTTCCGGTTGAAGAAGGTGAGCGGGGAGAGGAACTTTTCGTGCGGGTCCGCCACCACGCTCGGCTTCCGGGTCTGATCAACACGGACAAGCATGATCGCCGTCATGTGCGGAGACATAGCGGTATTGTCACACACCTGCCCGAGTGACTCGGCGGAGACGACCACGCTCTGGGTCTCTTCCTCCGTCTCGCGCACGGCCGTATCCGCACCGGATTCGGCGCCCTCCTGCTTCTTCTTGAGACCCGCGAATCCACGGGCCAACTCCCAGGAAGTACGCCCGAGCTCGGCCACGAGCGGTTCCACGTTCGGCCAAGCCTCTTTCCAGGCCTCCTGATTGTTGGTCTGGGGGCGGAAGGCATGGTGCTGCAGGCCGATTTCCCCCTGTTCGTTCACCACCACGGCCATGCCGCCTCCGGCTTCCGCACGAAGGATCTGGTCGTAGAGAGGACTCCCTTCATCATTCGTCACCGTGACGTGAAGGACGAGGGCGAACTTGGGGTTTCCGAAGGCGACAGCGCCGTCTCCAGGTTTCCAGGCGGGAGATTTTCCGGCTGCGGCGAATTTCTGATTATCGAAAGGAACAACGCGCATGGGACACCGTATACCGCCGTTGCGGCACACTGGGTCCTTTCCTAGGCTAAACCACGGAAGAGAACAGTCTAATTGGTTCCCGGGCTAAACCCGGGTTTCCCTTACTCAGGGGGATCACAGTCTCGGAACCTCAGGGCTAAACCCTAAGGCGCTGGAGTCTCCGTACAGAACAGACCGCTACCAGGCTAAACCTGATGTTTGCGCAATTTGTTCAGTCCGGAATCGCTATATAAACGAGAAACCCGACCCACGTCAAGATGACGTAAGTCGGGTGTCACTCCTGGCGCAGGTCGCGCAGGAGCATGAGGATCGTGGCCAGGCAGTAGGCCGATTCAAGTCCGTAGCTTGCCCAGGCCTCATCGATTCCTTTGAGGGGGACGAGGAACGGTCGAGAGGCGGGAGTTCTGATGCTCTTCAGCGCCCTGACCACGTCAGGGTCTCTTGAGGATGCCGACAGCCGCATGACCGCAGTTCTGTTTTCTGAAATACCCGTGTTTTCAAGCACGGTACCCAGGTAGGCCAGCCGCGTGAGCGTGAGCAGGTCCCCCTTGAATCGCGTGGAGATGAGCGGCGCCAGCTCACTGCCTAATATCCCAAAGGGGATGTCTTGCATCGCGAGCGCCGTCAGATCGGCGGCTATGGAGGTAGGCATTTGTCGAATCCGGGGGAATCGCCCAAAGGGGATTCCGGCCGGGACAAAACCTCTCGGTATTTCCGTCGTCCATTCGCTCACCGTCGGCCGGTGTTGACGGATGAGGACCAACCACTCGTCGTCGATCGTCATGAGACAGACCGCGCCGGTGATGTTGACCTCCTTGCCCTCCTTTCCGTTTCGGTGCGTAACGAACCTGCGATTTACCTGGACGTAGTAGGTACCGAGCTGGCCGTCCGGACAGATGACGGCATATTCCACCACCGCGTAGTAGCGGTTGAGGTGGATGTTTCGGATCCGCAGCAACTCGTACTCGCCTTTGTTGTGTTTCCCGGTCTGCTTGCGCAGCGGGAGACTACACCCGGCGAGCTCGGCGTTGATGATTTCCAGACGCGCACTTCGCGTCAGTCCGAGCGCTCCGTCATCCCCAAAGGGTTCAGACTCGGCACCTTTCACTTTTTTTTCTTGTGCCAAGGAACACCTCTGGTTGATGCAACGTCAGCGGAATGCCGACCTCGTATTTAGCCAGAAATATTGGCTTTTGTCAATTTCGCCACAAAGAATCCTTCCATAGTTTCATTAGGAAGAACGGTTACGGTTTGGTGGGCGGTTTTGCGAGTGTTTAAAATGGGGAGGGTGATGGGGGCAGGTTTCATTTCGGGGAATTCGGTCAGGAGCCAGCCAATCATGTCTTCATTTTCCTCAGGAGCGAGTGTACAGGTGGAGTAAACGAGCGTTCCGCCTGGTTTAAGACATTGGACGGCGGAGCGGAGCAGACGGCGTTGGAGCTTGGCGTGAGCGGTGATGTTTTTCTCTGACCAGTAAGCGTAGGAACGGGGATTGTTTAAATCGAACCGACCTTCGGCCGAACAAGGCACGTCCGTGAGAATCTTATCGAACGCCTCCGGCATCTCATGATGGAGAAGGGTGGCGTCCATGTTCCGGGCGTCTACATTCGCCCCCTGAGTACGGATGGTGTTCATGAGTTTTTGAAAGCGTACTTCGTTGTCCTCGGTCGCCACGATGATAGCCTGGTTGTTCGTCAGCGCCGCAATCTCCGTGGTCTTGCTGCCGGGGGCAGCGCAAAGATCAAGGATGCGGGCGGGGGCCGACGTCCCTGTAGGCCCATCTAAATCCAAGAGCAGCGGCGGCAGCATGGAGGAGATTCCCTGGAGGTATATTTTCCCCTCGGTATTCAGCGGATGGTCGAGTATTTCTTTGTCCGTTCTATTCTTGACCATGAAGGCGTGCGGGATGTTCTTGACCCGCTCGTACTGAATTTGTTCTTCTCGAAAAACATTCATGACTTCTTCGTCACTTGATTTCAGGGTATTCACTCGGAATGTGGGCTTTCTCACCGCAGAAAAGGCACGCAAAAGCACCGGAATGGTTCCGGCGCCGAACTGTTTGGTAAAACGTTTGATCAATTCTTTAGGAAGCGTGTTTGGCACAGATGGTTATCCTACAGGCTAAATGCACTTTGGGGAAGTATGTCCCCAGGAGTATCTTCTCAGGAATACGGGGGAGAGTAAGCTTGGATTCTTATGGCCAACTCCTACCAAAACTTTCTTGCTCAGTTAACTCGCGCCGCGGCGCTCACGGGTACGCCGGAACACGTGCTTGAAGATCTCCGTAAACCGGATAGAGAAATAGTCCGTGAACTTCACGTGAAGCTTGAGAGTGGGGAAGAGAAAACGTATGAGGCGTACCGCATTCAGCATAATCGGACACGCGGTCCGTATAAAGGCGGAATTCGGTTCCACCCTAATGTAGATAAGGATGAGGTGATGACGTTGGCCGCACTCATGACGTTTAAG
>JAHFIZ010000056.1 GCA_023246145.1 Candidatus Uhrbacteria bacterium
CGATTCCAGAATTTTTGATAGTCTCTCGAGTATATTTTGTAACATCCGGGCCAAAATCGTCGGCATGGTTATTGGCCAGTGATAAAAGACCGAATCCCGCTTTCTTCACGATCTCCACATTCCCCGGAGTAGTATCAAAACTGAAGGAGTTTATTCCTTCTATGGTTTGTTTGTCTCTGATGGTGCCCTCAAAGTTTCCAATCACGAGATCAGCACCGGAAAGAAGATCGCCAAGCTTTGCAAACGGATAGTCCGGGCCGTACGCCTGAATATAACCCTCCACATCTCGCGCCATCATGATGTCGCCGGTAAAAAGAAGGGTTACAGGCTTCTCTTCATCTGTTGTGACAACGGGCTCTGTGCGTTCGGCTGCATGGGGCAGGAAGACTCTCTGCAGATAGGGGAGAACAATTTTTGGCGGGTAAAAAAGAAATACGCCAACTAAAAAAGCTGTGCCAAAAAGAGCGAGAATGGGATAGATGAACCAGGACTTCATGTTAGCGGATAAGCGGAACGGGTGGCGTAAAGACCAGGGAATCGGCAACCATCTTGGCCACAAGTGGGGAGGACTGCTCAGACAACTGCAAGCCTACCAAGCGTTCATCAGAAATAACTGCTGCTGAGTAGAGATCAGTTTTCCGCGGAATAATATGGACCACAATATCTACAGGAGAATCCCGGAAGGAGGACCATTTTCCGCTCACGAGCACCTCCTTATAGCCCGTCTTCGTGGTGGTCACCGCACAGGTTGGAGTTGGTGCAAAGAGCCCGGTTAAAGGAAGTGTGGCGCAGGCTTCAGGAACGGTGAGTTCCGTGATGTTGTAGCCAAGATCGCCCCAGTAGCCTTCCCGTCCATCAGGCTGCTGTTTGATGAGCGCCATGAAGAGGTAATTGTCTGTGGCTTCCTCCTTTTTGAAAGAGAAAAGCGTTTGATCAGAATAATTCTTTGTTTCAATGGAGCCGAGAGCAGTAGGGTAGGTAAAACTGATGCCTAAGTTGGCATTAGTGTATTCAGTAGTTTTTCCACCTATGTCCACGGATTCTATACCCGTGGCATAGAGGTCTTCTAGATTAGCTCCATTCACAGCCAGGTTGCTTGCGGGAGCGGCAACTTCCGTTTGATAAGGAGTAGTAGGTGCCTGTGCGGGTGAAGGGAGATAGATAAAGGCCACTATCTCAACACCTATCACGAGACCCACCACCGCCAGGAGAAAAAAGGGAAATTTATGCATAGGGCGATTTTTCTTCACCATAGCAAAAAAGGGTTCTGTCTACAACAAAAAATCGCCCCGTAAAGGGACGATTTTTTGGAGCGGCGGACCGGGCTCGAACCGGCGACCCTCTCCTTGGCAAGGAGATGTTCTACCACTGAACTACCGCCGCATAGGAAAACCTACCTAAGTTTGGCCATTTGCGGGCAAACTTTAACATGCGGGGCGGTTAGCGTCAAATACGGCGTATACTGAGGAAAAGATTATTTCTTATATCATTTATGCCTGAAGTAATGGTGAATTACCTCGCGGTCATTGTGGCGGCGTTGGTGCCTATGGTGGTGGGGTTCGTTTGGTACTCGCCTATGCTGTTTGGAAACCTTTGGATGAAGGAATCCGGCATGACAGCGGCGGACATGAGTGCGGCTAAGAAGAGTGGGATGCAGATGACGTATCTCATCGCACTTCTTGGGACGCTCGTTATGAGCTACGTGCTAGAACATTTTGTGAAGTATCTGGCTATAGATACGCTCGGGCTCGCTCTTTCTTTAGCTTTCTGGATCTGGCTGGGCTTTGTGGCCACCACGCTCCTTGATAATGTACTCTGGAACAAAAAATCTTGGACGTACTACGCCGTGGGCGCCGGTTATAAACTGGTGGGCCTCATCCTCATGACCATCATCCTGGCCATTTGGCAGTAGGTTACAAAAAAAAGACGAGGCCCTGTCCGGGCCTCGTTTTTTTGTTCGGCCTTACGCCGCTACGGGTGCAAAGCTTTGAGCTCTGGCTTGAGACTCTTCTGACTGCTTGCGGAGAATCCAGGCTATACCGGACTTGTTTCCGCTCTTGAACTGGTCTTTAGCCGTTTCCAGAATGAAGTTATAGAGCTCTATAGCAATATCTTCCGGCATGTCATGCTTGGTCATGAGGGCGTTAAAGCGCTCTTCCAAAATTTCGTACCACTTTTTCTTCAGTTCCATAATTGTATTGTTAAGGTGAAATAATATTGAGTAATGAGAGTCCTTTGGAGCGCGTGTACCAGAAGGTGAGGGCTCCAAGTGATGTAGTAACGAGTCCGCCGCCTACCCAAGGAAGTTTTTTATCCGGGGGAGGGGCGGTAGTGTCAGTTACGGTCGCGGTCGCTGCTTCCTCAGGCGCAACTTCTCGCGCTTCAATGTCATCCGGTGATCTGAGGACGAGCATTACGGCTGATCCGTTACGTTTTACAAGGCCGGTGAGGTTTACTGACGCACCCTTTTTGAGAATATCGCTTTTGGTTTTGGCATTCTTGGCGAATATTGCCGTGATGGTTTCTCCAGTGTCTGTCAGAATCATCCATTCTTTGCCGGATTTATCTTGTACTTCGCCTGATAGCGTCACGAGCTCACCGTGTGGGGCATCGCTTAAGTCGTCCCGTTCAGTTGGCGCGAGCATGTCTTCGCCAATAACTTTGATATCTGTTGCTTTAGCTATTTTGAGCCGAGTGTTGCCGTTATTTTTTCCAATAGTCCCCGTCACTCGGACGGTTGTGCCTACAGGCATCTTGGGCCAGGTGGCTTTACTGAAGTAGAGTTCCAGTCCGTTCAGGTAGGCGGTCTGTTTTCCGAATAGTCCCGGTTCAGCCACCACAATCCCTTCCACGGTCACTTTCACGCCTTCTTGTAATGATTCCGAGTCAGCGATGTCGGCTTGGGCTACGAATGCATCGGTGGCGGATGATTCCGCAGGGGCCGACGTCTCTGTCGGCCCGCTTACGGGTGCCGCCACCGCAATGATGCGGTATGTCCCATCCTCTCCTGTTTCAGATGGAAGGCTGTCAGCCGAGCCCAATGTTTCTTCAGTGGGTCCAGGATCAAGGAGATGGGGGTCAGTGTTGTCTGTGGTCGTGTCATATGTTGTGCTAACTGCTAATTGAGGGAAGGTATTTGTGGCTCCGGGGGTAGGGGGTGTAGCCTGCCAGTTTCCCATTGCCGTCTTGGCGATAGATTCTCCTTTTTTTGGTGCTGGCAGTGCATCTGTTCCGTACGTCACGCTGTCGATTATGGCCGCTGTGCCGTCGAGTAACGTCACGCTATCTCCAGAGTTGTTGAGATTCCCGCTCGGTTTTTCTATGATCAAGAATTCTTTCGGTGCGATGGATCTTTCCGGTAGTGGTGTGGCATGCAGTCCGGCGTCTTTGAGTACCCAGCCTGTCATGTCTATTATCGACGTTCCCGGATTCAGGATCTCCACCCACTCTTCTCCGCTCAAGGGATCTGGTAGGAGCTCATTCACGATGAGTAATCCTTTTGCGTAAGAAGTTGGCGCCTGATCTGCCGATGTTCCCCCTCCACCGGAGGAGGTTAGAGGGAGGCTAGTATCCGCAGGTGGAAGGGTCGTATCAGTTTGTACGATTGAAGACGTTGTAGGCACCGGCGATGAGGTCGTAGCCGTGGTTGCGGGGTAGGGGTCGGTTTCTATACCGACCCTTTCGACCGCAACCGGACACGTGCAAACGGTTGTCGGAGTTTCAGCTGGTGGCGGTGTTTCCGTTGGTGCGACCGATGTAGTTGCGGGGTAGGGGTCGGCCTCTGTGCCGACCCCCGTGGTCGGGATTGTCAGTGGCACGGGAATTTCGACCAATCCCGGCGTCCCCATCTGCGTAGTTTTTGAGAGATTGGTACTTGTTATAGCCGAATGCCAGGTGAAGTCCGTCAGATTTCGTTCTATGGAAGCTGCTGGAGCAGTGGATCCGTAGTCGAGTTTTCCGGAGTCATGATATTCATCCGTCACGGTTCCGTCCGGCATGGCCAAGATGATGTTGAGATCAGAATTACCAATTGAGACGGAAGTAGTGACGAGTTGTGGGGCAATGGTCAGTGTGGTTTTTGGGTCACCCATGTTGTAGTTCGCAATGACGATCGTTTTTTGCGATCCAATAGATGTACCCGGTGCCAAGGCTATCGCTCCCCCTGAAGTCCCAATACCGGTGATCACCCAGTTTGAGACATCAACAGGAACATTTTCAAGATTCGCTATTTCAATCCACTCGTCTGCTGTGGAGGCTTCTGACCCCGCGTAGTTGATTTCCGAGATACGGATGCGGGGTGGCTCTGCCGCACGGGCGGGTAGAGCAGACACAAGGGACAGAGCGAGGAGTCCGATGATTCCATACTGTTTCATGTGCTTGGTTAAATTGTGAATGAGCGCTGGCGCCAGGACAAAGAAAACTCCCCACGGCTTCCGTATGAGGGAAGCTATAGGGAGTTTGTTTGTACCTTCATTGCCTCATGTATTGATGAGGCGCGTCAAAGAATGGGTGTGGAAAAGTGTGTTTTGATCAGTGAATATGGTGACAAATTGCCGAAGGAACATTTTCCGTGTAATGTTTCTTCGGTATACGGGCGAGTGGTGAAATTGGCATACACGCATGCCTTAGGAGCATGTGGAGCAATCCGTGAGGGTTCGAGTCCCTCCTCGCCCACCAAAAAACATCTTCCATGAGAAGATGTTTTTTATTGACAGGATAATTCGTCCGAGATGCTAAAATGGAATCATATGACATTCTCTCTTGCCGCCATCGCCCTCGCGCACGCCCTTTCCGGCCGGATTTTGCTTCAGGTGGAATCCCGTGGAGAGGCTTGGTACGTAAATCCAGTGAACGAACAACGCTATTTCCTGGGCTCGCCAGATGACGCTTGGAATTTGATGCGTACCTTAGCGCTCGGTATCTCAAATAGGGATCTCGCGCGAGCACTGCCGTCACGGTTGTCTGGTCGAATTCTTCTGGCGGTGGAAGATCACGGGAAGGCGTATTACGTAGATCCTAAAACGTTGAGGCCTTATTACTTAGGTCGTCCCGCGGATGCCTTTAATTTGATGCGTTCCAAAGGTCTCGGCATTACAAACGCGAATCTCTCAACTATTCCTGTGGCCACGACCACCGACGTACGACCACCGACCACCACTACAGAGCAGCTCGTTCCTTTTGCTTCACAGGCACCGTTTGGCGATTGGTCAGACCCCAGACAGCAGGACGGCTGTGAAGAGGCATCAGCATTTATGGCGGTGAAGTGGGCGCGTTCAGAAACGTTTACGCCTACAGAAGCCCGTGACGCCATCGTGGACATGTCAAATTGGGAAAAGACGCAATTCGGCGCGTATGAGGACACATCTGTGGCTGATACGGCCAACCGTCTCATGAAAACCTATCTCTCTTTCACGAAATTTACCGTACAACAGAATATTGGCACGAATGACATCATCGCCGCGCTGAAAAATGAGCAGATCGTCATTGTGGCGGTGAATGGCCAGAAGCTCGGCAACCCCAATTTTGTAAATGGCGGCCCTTTGCGCCACATGCTTGTGGTCACAGGGTATGACGCCGCTACGGATGAGTTTGTAACTAATGATCCGGGCACGCGGCTCGGCGCAAATTATCGCTATAACCGGTCCACTCTGGGCGCCGCCCTCATGGATTACCCTTCGGGCAATCACGTGCCCGTAACCACGCTTTCCACGGCCATGATCACGGTAGCGCGGGATTGAGGTACCATATGGGAAAGAGATGACTTTTTATTCATCACGTTTTTATGCCCGACCAGTTTACTACCGTGACTACCAGGGGATACGGTTCCCGCATTATAGATTCCATTAAGGGTGTCATTCTCGGATTCATTTTGTTTGTAACGGCCTTCGGTGTCCTGTATTGGAATGAAGGAAGGGTAGACATGTCCACGGTGGCAAAAAAGTCTACGGAGATTAGTTCTAGCGCTCCGTCAGACGGCAGTGCAAACGGTACGTTTGTTTCTACCACCGGAACCGTTTTTTCTACGGAAACGTTGGGCGATAGTCTCTTTTTGAAGCCTGGTGCTTACCTTGAGGTGAACCGCGTACCGGAAATGTACGCTTGGACGGAAGAAAAGACGGAGAAGAAGCAGAGCAACACCGGTGGTTCTGAAACCACTACCACCACGTATACCTATAAGATGGAGTGGACGGCTAA
>JAHFIZ010000005.1 GCA_023246145.1 Candidatus Uhrbacteria bacterium
CGTTGTCAATGTCCGCAGTGACGGCCAAATTCATGGTCTCACCTGCGTTCAATGTCCAGTCATCAGTGAAGTCAATGGTCTGGCGAGCATCATTTGTGCCGTCAGCTCCACAAACGTTCGTAACGCAGTCAAGTTCAAGAGGGCCCATGACCACAGCGCCAGTGTCAGCGTTGATGATCTTGATGTCCTTCAAGTTGCCTTCTGCGCCACTGTTGATAAGACCGGTGTCATCGCTTGATGAATCGTCACCCGTATCTGTTGCATCACTATCGCCGTCGTCATCGGCGCCAACAATGATGTCCATGTCCTTAATGGTGACTTCCTGAGAAGCCGTTACGGAGAAGTTCAAGAGAACCTGATCCTGGGAATCCGTCTGGATGTCACCGGCAGCAGGACCATTGAAAGCAAGCGTGAGCTTGCCGCCCTTGACCGTGCTGAAGGAACAGTTGCCAGAAGAAGACGTACAAGATGCACCGTCATAGGTACCGGAGGTACCCGTATCTACAGAGAGTCCAAAGCCAAAGTCACCGCCTGTTGCGATAACGTCAACGTTGTTGTCAATGAAGACCTTGATGGTGTCATTAGCCTGTCCGCCTACATCTGCAGAAACCGTGAAGATGTTGTTTCCACCTTCTACGATTGCAAATGGATCAGCTGAGAGGTCGAAGACTACCCAATCCCCAGACGTGTTCACACCTTCTGCTACGAGAACGTTGCCGTCCCAGAGCTTGAAGTTGGAGTGATCTGAAGCGTTGTCTACCTTAACGGTGATGGACTGAACCGAAGCGGATTCAGAACCGTTAGCTGCAATCTTGAACTCACCGATTTCTGCATCCTGCTGACCAATGGTTGGGTCAGAGATGGTGCCGGTCTTCGTAACCAAGAGGCTGCCCACGCTAGAACCCGTAAGGGTAAACATGTTGCCGCTAATTGGGAAAGAACCGCCTACGCTGCCGCCTGAAGAGACGTCAGTGTCATCAGCGATCTTGAAGCCAAACGTATCAGCAGCCGTAGCGCTTGCGGAAACCGTAACACGTACCGTGAAGGTGCGGGTCTGGTTAGCGTTCAAAGCGAGGTTCAAGCTGTTGAAAGAAACCTGGCGTGTGGAGGAGTTTACCGTGCGGGACTCCGTCAAACGCACATCACCTTCGTACAAGTAGACATTAGAAATGTCAGTGGTCTTGCCAGCACCCGTGAGGGTAAGAGCAAGGCTGTTCAATTCTGCTGCTGCACTACCTGCCTTTGCGTTGAAGCGGAAAACTTCAACGGCGTTCGCACCGAGCGGGAGAGATGCTCCAGCTGGCATGGAAGAAGAAGCAGAGAGCGTAAGAGCGCCCGTTGCAACTGTATCTTCCGTTACCGTCTGAGCAACATCCGAAATTGCGGATGACTTCATGGTGATCTCAGAACCTGCTGCGAGAGCGCTGTCATCAATTCCACTGCCGTCCATAACGAATACGGACTTCAGCTTGTTAGCTGACATACCTGCTGCAGACACGAGATGCGTCTTGCCATCCCAAACAATGTACGTATCTCCGCCCATCATGTACATCATTCCTTCGTACGCAGTAGAGGTCATCAAAGATGCGCCTACTGAGTAATCCGTGAAGAAGACATCTGGGACGTCCTTGATACGCTTGTTCCAGTCAGCGCCAGCAAATCCGCTAGCAACTGCCTCAGATTCAAGCCAGTGGATCTTGCCATCGCGAGCGACAGCGTAGACCTTGTTGTCTGACGTGATCTTGATCCAATACGTACCTGGGCGCATAACAACGTTACCGCCAAGGGTGATTTCAGCTACCGCGCTGTCAGACATCGTGGTGACTGCGCTGAAGTCAGCGCCGCCCGTTGCTGTCATGAACCAGCTGGTGTAGGTTGATTCGTTGGGGAATGTATAGCGCGTACCGTCAAAACCGTAGTAGTAAACCGTCTTCAAAGAAGAGCTCTTGAAGAGATCACCAGCGGCGGCGGCATGCGTGGTGCCTGGGTTCGTAAGAACGCCAGCTACACCGAGAGAGAGTGCGATTGTGGCAGCAGCTACTGCAGCGGACAATGCGCGCTTCCCTGTTTCAAGCACATGTTGCATAAGTTACCTAATCCTTTTTTTGTTCCCCGTGAGGGGATAAAGAGAAGGTTAACACTGACCATGCGGTCCCGACCTTTGCGAAGTGTTACCCGGGGATGCGAACGCAATCCCTTGCGGAAAGACCTGAACGTTTCAGATCTTCCCTGAAGGAGTCACGGACTTTTGAAAACTACTCTTTCACTACGGCCGTATTCGTAGGTTCAGCGATCGCCGCGGGGGTCGACGTCCCTGTCGACCCATCTACCTGCGGCGTGACGACGGGTACCTCATGCGCGTTCATAATGGTGATCTCTATTTGTGCTACTTTTTCTTCTAGGCTCAGAAGTTGCACGTCTATCCCGCTCAAGGCGCCGAAGGCTTGTCTGTACCCACCGGCAGCAAAGCCGTTCATAGCTTCCGGAATCTGCAGCTTGGTCTGCGTGATCACAAACCGCATGCGCTTCAGATCATCATCTGAGGGAATCCCTTCCATATCCTTCAGCATGTCCCATTTGGCTGTGATGCTCGCCTTAATGGTGTCCAAACGGCGCTCATCAAAGGTCTGTCTGGCCTCAATGGCTCCCAAATTTTTCTTAAACATTTCCTTCATCTCTGAAATGGTGATGTCCGAACCGTTCTCTTCATGGACATCTACAGCTACGCCCGTGGCTACTTGCTGAGCATCTTTTGCCACCTGCTTGGCGGCCAAAGCGTCCGCACCTTGTTCTCTAGTCTGACTCTGCGCCACGCTTTCATCAATCACCGCTTCCATATTCCCTATTGCATCCTGTACGTCAGTAACTGCGGCGAGCGTGGTTCCGGCTGTGCTATCTGTGTTCTTCAGCGCCTGGAGATCAGAAGAGGCCTGAGAAAGTTCCTGCTTATATTCTTCCATGGCAGTTTTAGCCAGATTCAGATGCTGCGGGTTCTCTTCCACGGTCTTCTGAAGTTCTGAGGCTTCTTTCAAACGGCGTTCCGCAAATTCCGTATGGAGTACGGCGCGTCTATCAAGTGAGGAAAGTTTAAGCTGAGCCTGTTCTGTAATGCGCTTTACTGAATAAAGAGTGTCACCCGGAAGTGCTGACGTAGCTGCGTTCACCGTGGAGAGACTGCCTACCGCGAGCACCACAGCGGCAACACCTACAGCAATAGGTTTTGAAATAAAGGAACCCATCATCCAGGACACATAAGAAGGAGTGGTCATTTCTACTCCCCCGCCCTCAGCAGAAATAAATGCCAAAAGACGCGCCTTAGACGCGGCATGCTCATGTGAAGAAGCGGCCCCAGCTTTGGGGTCATTCTTCAGCTTCTTTAATTGTGTTAGTAAGTCGGCCATAGTCTGATAGTCATTGCGAGGGTCACGCTCCGCGTGAGCCCGAAGCAATCTCCGTGGTCAGGCAATCTCTTGTAAAGCTTTCTTAGCTCTGTGAAGTAGCACACGAACATTGTTTGGAGTCTTCTCTAAGGTAGACGCTATCTCACTCACACTCATTTCACTCAGATATCTCATCACCAGAACATCCCGATATTCTTCTTTGAGTGAGCGGATCTTCTCTATAAGATCATCACTCTCTACTTTTACCGCTACATCATCCTCCACCTTTTCAGCTGAAGGGATGTTATTCATGACTGTTTCTGAAAGTGCTTCAACTGGTCCATTCTTCCGGTAAAAATCGGCCACCAGGTTCTTAGCTACTCGGAAGAAGAAAGCACCGGCATTTTCTACTCCGCTTGAGGTCATGTATTCCCAACCTCGTAAAAAGACTTCACTTGTCAGCTCATCAGCATCTTCCCGGCGTGGCACCTTAAAGACCAGATAACGGCGGATACGATCTGCATGCATGTCATACAGCTGTCCGTAGGCGTTCGAATCCTTAAAGCGAAAGACGCGGAAGGAAAGAAATTTTTGCTTGTACGCTGACATGATAATAGTCGGCTTTCAGGTGCAATCATTACACCTCTATAAAGAAGGGGCTAAGGTAACAGATATTTAAGGGTCTGGGAAGGCTGAAATGATGAAGAATATATAAAGTCATTGACAGATACTTTTCGTGTGTCTACACTAGAGTGGTCAAAGGTATATTTTTGTCTACGCTAGTGTAGCGTCAATGGGAAGAGGGAAAGTTGGGGAAATTGGGAATCGTGAAAATCCCCATCTTTCCCAGCTTCCCCATTTTCCCCTTCTCTATGCAAACACCCATTCGCCTTTCTGTCTCTGAAGCTTCTAAACTCTTTGGGGTCAGCACCCGCACCGTCCGCCGCGCCATTACAGACGGAGCTGTAACTTATATAGTCGTTCAAGGGCGGTATAAAATTACATTCGATTCCCTTTTGAAGTGGTCCCAGGAGACCACCACGGTCAGAAACAAGCTCGCTAAGACCGGCATAGGCCAGTACGTGAACCAGTGGAACATCCGCAACCGCCTCTACTCCCCTAACCCAGCCGCGCTCAAAAGTGATGAAGAAAAGGGTTCCTAGAATAAAGATATCCCCGTGCTGGGGATGTTTTTATTTTTACTTTATTCAAAACAGAGTATGTAGGAACAAACTCTTTACTTACCTTATGCGCCATGCAATGCCCGTCCGCCTAGCCACGGTCCTGTTTGGAAGTCTCATGGCCTTTAGCCTTGTCCTCCCGGCCCACGCGGCGGACCAAGACAGCTCCCCTTTCATTGCCAAGAACAGCATCTCCATTAAGCCGGAGGAATATTCAGGTGCGTTTGTGTATTCCTACCCTCTCACCATCCCGCCCGGCAGAAACGGCCTTCAGCCCTCCCTGTCCCTCTCTTATAACAGCGGCGATACTTCAATAGACGGTCTGGCAGGCTACGGCTGGAACTTGTCCGTCCCAAAAATTGAACGCCTGAACAAGCGAGGAGTTGATGATCTTTATGATCGCCATGATTTCACTTCTTCTCTCGGCGGTGAACTTGAAGATATATCCCTCTCTGACGGTAAGCACGGCACCTATGGCGCAAAGGTGGATGACGGCAGCTATCTCACTTATACCTACAACACAGATGACACCTGGACTGTTACGGATAAACGCGGAACAGAATATACCTTTGGTGATGATACTGATGCTCAAGTTGTGGATTCAGGTGCGAGCACACATATCTACGCCTGGTATCTCACAAAGATTGAAGACTTAAATGGAAACACCGTTACCTACACCTATAGTAAAGATGATGGTCGAGTCTACCCAGAAAGCATCAACTACGGAGGAAATGGATCGAGTTCGGGGATCTTCGATATTTCTTTTACGCTCGAGTCTCGTGACGATGCCACGGAATCTTTTGCTTCCGGATTTAGCGTAAAAACACAATCGCGCGTTTCGGCAATAACTGTAGAGGTGGATAGTGATGAGGTACGTGAGTACGATCTCGATTACACCACTGGCGATAATGAGGTCCGCTCCCTTTTATCTTCAATCACCGAAACTGGCACCATAGAAGGCGGAGCGAGCATCGCTAAAGAACCAACCACCTTTGACTACAGCGCCAGTTCCCGCAGTTGGACGGAAGATACAGGCTTCACTTTTCCTTTTGCTATTGGGAATAATGGATCATCGAGCCTTGGGGTATACATGTTTGATGTAAACGCAGATGGACTGCCGGATATTGTCAAATCAACCAATTACGAAAGACATGTTTACATGAACAACGGCGACACCACATGGACTGAAGACACCAGTTACACCGTGCCTATCGCATTTCTCTCGGCTATTGGCAGAGATATGGGAGTGAGAATCATGGACGTAGACGGTGATGGTTTTCTAGATATCGTTAAAGCGAGATACAACTCAGTAAGCACATTGGAAGATGCGGTTTATATAAATAACGGGGACGGCACCGGGTGGACGGAAGACGCAAGCATCAGCGTGCCTATCGCCTTTGTGAACGACGGCGGAAGCGACCGGGGCGTGCACTTCATGGACGTAGACGGTGATGGCATGCAGGATATTGTGGGCGCGCGCTACCTGGGAGGCCCAAGCGATAGGCATGTCTATATTAATAATGGCGATGGAACAGGATGGACAGAAGATGCTGGATATACCATTCCACTAGATTTCACTATTGCTTCTGGTACAGACATTGGCGTGAGAATCATAGACGTTAACGGAGATAGTCTTCCGGATCTGATACAATCGCGAAATATTTCCGGCGGCGGTGAAACGAAGAGGGTTTTCATTAATGATGGAGATGGAACAGGATGGACGGAGGACACCGGATATACCATCCCCATCACTTTTGTCCTTGCAAGCGGGACGGACCGCGGCGCACGGTTCGTGGACTTAAATGGCGATAGCTTGGTAGACATTATCTATTCCCGCTATAACTCTACCGGGGTGGTGGAAAGCGGTGCCTACATTAACAACGGTGATGATACAGGCTGGACAGAAGATACTTCCTTTACCGCTCCCATCGCATTTGCAAACACAAGTGGACAGGATATCGGCATTCGTGAAGACGATCTCGGTGGAGATATGCTGACAGATATTCTTTACTCACGCATGGATTCATCAGGATCCACATGGACTGATAAATTCTTCAAAGCTGACGGCGTGCGTGCCGATCTTTTAACAAACATCGCGCTCCCAACCGGCGGGGAAACAGCTGTAGCATATCAGCCGTCCACCATTCCGAATCCAGGCCTCTTCTTCCCTCTTGAAGTAGTCGACACAATCACGACCGATGATGGGCTCGGCCATACTTCAACCTCATCATATGAATATGAGGATGGTGATTATTATTACAACGACGAATACGATAGAAAGTTTGCGGGATTTGGAAAAGTGACGAATACGGACGGCGCAGGAAACGTTACGATCGATTATTTCCATCAGGGAAATTCGACAGACTCAACTCATGGAGAATCAACGGATGACGTGAGCAAACTTGGCAAGCGCTATAGAGAAGAAGTTTATGATGATGCCGATAATCTTTACCGTGTCACCATAGACAACTGGACCAATGAAGACTTGGGCGATGATCGAGACTTTGTCTTCAAAGATCAGACACTTGAACTTGTTTACGATGGTGACAGCGACCACACTGATCGAGCCCTGCAATACGATTACGATACGGACACCGGAAACCTCATGGAAGTTACGGACTGGGGCAAGGTGGATGCTGATGATGACGGCACGTACACGGATACTTGGAATGACAGCTTCTCTACTGCCTATACCTACGCCGACTGGTCGAGCGATAGTTCAGCGTCCGGCTTCAAATCAACGGAGACTTTGAAGGACCGTAACGGCAATACTGACCGCGAGACCAAATATTATTATGACGGCCTGTCCTTCGGTTCCGTCAGTGACGGCAACATGACCACGGAATCCAAATGGATCTGGTACACGCATACCTCAGATACCGTTTATACGTATGACAGCTACGGACTTGTTGCGACAGTGACCGATCCGGATGGGAACACCACCACCTTTACCCCGGACAGCCATCATCTCTACCCGGCGGAACAAGAAAATGCCCTCGCCCAAACCAAAACATTTACGTACGATTATTCGTCCGGGAAAGTTTTGACCATGACAGACGAGAATGGTTTTGATTATGAGAATACGTACGACGGTTTTGATAGGCCGCTTACGGAAAAACAGCCGGATGCTTCCTCCCCCACTACGCTCGTGAATAAAAAAGTTTACGCCTATAACGATTCGTCATTCCCTAATTCCGTGCATGAGACCACGAATTTTGATTCTTCAAATGCTGAAGAAGCATATACCTACGTAGACGGCTTTGGCCGAGTCATCCAACGCCGAGAAGAAGTACCGGGAACGTATAACGTGACAGATACGGCGTATGACGAGCGTGGCAACGTACAAAAGACTTCCCTGCCGTATACGAGCAGCGGCAGCACGCGAACGAGTCCGACAACGACCGCGACACTGTACGAAACCATGACGTACGACGCTCTTGGCCGTGTCACGGAGAGCACGAACGCCGCCGGAACTACTACCAAGGTCTACGATCAGAATTCCGTAGAGGAAACAGATGCGGAAGGCAATGTTAAAACGTACACCAATGACGGTCACAATCGCCTGCAGAGCGTGGTAGAAAATAACGACAGCGAACAATACAATACAAGCTACGCTTGGAATAATGACGGCTCGCTGGCGGGAATACATGATGCCGAAGAAAACTTCCGTGCCTTTGTCTATGACAATCTCGGACGCCGGACAGGAGCCACTGACCTGGCCGGACCCGATGACCGTGATTACGGTTTCTACAACTACACATACGATGATGCCGGAAACATGCTGACCTCCGTGAACCCGAACGGCATCACTACCACCTACACGTATGACGAGCTGAATCGCGTTACTTCTGAAGATGCAGACTCCACCACCGGCACGGACATCACGTATACGTACGACACCTGCACAAACGGCGTAGGCAAGCTGTGTGCAGTAGACATGCTGACCGGCGCGGACACTGTGTACGCGTATGACGCGCTTGGCCGAACCACTTCTGAAGAAAAAACTATTGACAGCACGGCCTACACCACTGCTTACGAATACGATCGCCAGGGTACCGTCACGTCCGTCACTTATCCTGACAGCAGTGAAGCTACCTACGGTTTTGATACCCAAGGACGCGTGGATGACGTCACCTTTGTTGATTCAGACACCACGAGCACCAACGTCGTGACGGATATCACCTACGGCCCGCACGGGAAAGTAACGCATGCTACATATGGCAACGGCGTTGAATCCGATTGGTCTTATGATTCTGCCGAGCTTTACCGCCTGAGCAATCTGACAACAGTGAGCGGCACCGACGAAATCGAAAACTTTGATTACTCGTTCGATAACGTGGGCAACCTAACCGAGCTGAACGATTCCTCCAGCCTCTACGCTGGCATGGACATCGCATATGACTATGACGATCTCTACCGTCTCTTGAGCGCGGATTCTACGAGCACGGATACAGCACTCGATTACACAAAAAGTTGGACCTACAGCAGCATTGGCAACATCTTGTCGTCAACGGACAAGGGAACATATACCTACGGCGGCACGGCCACCGGTGATACCACCAATCCCCATGCCCCAAAGAGCGTAGGCAGCACGGATTTCACGTATGACACTGCGGGCAACATGCTCACAGATGGCACCTGGACTAACACCTGGAATTATAAGAATCAACTTACGGAAAGTTCTAACGGACGTCCTGTCACCTACGCGTACGATCACGACGGTAACCGCGTAAAAACGGCGAGCACGTTTGAAACAGGGACTACCATCTATCCTAACCAGTACTACACCGTAACCCCTAAGAACACGTTGAGAAATGTTTTCGCTGGTGCGCTCGGCAACGTGGCTACCTTCTCATGGGACGGTGCAGCAGTGGCTACCTACCATCATCGTGATCACTTAGGGAGCGCGCACGTAGAAACAGACGCCAGCGGATCAGTATCTGAGTACATCATCTACTCCCCCTTTGGTGACACGCTCTACGATTCAAAGACCGATCTAAACGAAACTGCCCGATTCAAGTACACCGGAAAAGAGAAAGACCGGGATACGGGTTGGTATTATTATGGCGCTCGGTATTACAATGCGGGACAGGGACAGTTCTTGAGTGAGGATCCAGCATTTTGGGAACTCGGCACAGATTACAGACAACTGAAAAAAACTCTTTTGGATCCGCAGGCGCTAAACAGCTATGCCTACGCAAGAAATAATCCAATAAGATTTAATGATCCAGATGGGAAAAATTTCTGGGATTCATTAAAACATGGATTCATCTCGGCGTTGAATATCATCACTGCCGTTGCGCCAATCGCAAGCGACATTCGTGATTTCACAGAAGCCCTAACTGGTAAGGATCTAATAACCGGACAGCAGTTAAGTGAAGATGACAAACAGATGACCGCGATAATGCTAGTCGGTTTCCCTGCATTAGCGTCCGGTAAGGAATATAGAGTAGCAAGAGATCTCGATGAAGCAGCTGGCGCGGCAATACATGGGACCAGAAATCTTGATTGGACACGTAAAATTGGAAGTGGACACGCATTCGAAAAACATGTAATTCAGGGGGGAGAATTTGAAGGAATAACCACAGTGGAAGAATTTACTGCTCATATAGACGAGGTGGTAAATAATCCAACCGCAACAAAATCCCTAAGAGACGGACGGACAGGCTACTGGTACGAACCTAGTGGCACAGTAGTAGTTCATGACCCCAACAGTGTAGATGGCGGGAGTGCTTTCAGACCCGATACCGGTGTAGACTACTTCAATAACGATTTACAATAAATCTATGCTCGTAATTAATAAAAGTAACGATAGAGTTGAGTTTGAGTTCTTAGTAGATGAAATCGGAACCATCCACCAGGCCTTCAATGAAGTTATAAACGGATTTCGAGTCGATAATTTTGACCAAACGATCGGTTTATCAAAGGACTTGGCAAAATCAGAGATGAATACATTGCGGGACTATTATCAAAATGCAAAAAATGAAAATCTCAGTAAGATCCGTAGAGAAATCAATTTAGAACTCATACATATCTACATTAATGTTCTAAAAGAAGTTTTTAAAGAAATTGAAGAATGGGAATTTCACACAAGAATGGGCGCACAAAAAAAAGAGGCGCAGAAACTCCTTGATTCTCTTCAGAATGCAGTAGCTCTATAGGGATATGGCGCCGGAGAAAAAGATAACGGCTATATACGAAGTCGTTGAGCCCCTTGTTTCAGAAGCAGATCCGGCCGCGCTCGGTGGTGCGAAAAGTGAATACGACAACCAGGTCCAAAAGATCTGCAAATATCTCCACGAGAACAAAGGTTCGATCAACGGAACAGTTCTATTAAATATCTTTGAGGAAAGTCTTGCCGAACTGAATACAATGAGCCCAGAGGAATCTTCCAAGCTAGCGGAAAAGATTAATGCAGGACTTTATGAAAAAAGATTGGATAGATGAATTTGACGCTATCTGCAAGGCCCTCAACGAGCAAGATCTCATGGGGCTAATCGATACAGGAGCACCGGAGGACGAGTACGAAATCGAGGCGCTTGAGATTTTTCTTCAGAAGAAAGAAGGAAAACTCAATAACACAAATGCTGTAGAGAATATTAGAGGAATATTCCAAGAAAAGTTTTGGGTAGACGTTACAATAAACGAAGGAAAACTTGATGCGCTATCGAAAGCAATACTAGCGCTCAAATAAACAAGGCTTCGATGAGTACTTAAAATAAAGGTAAAGCCCTTATTTGCAAGATCATTTAGTCTGTGGTTTGCTTTACACAATTAAATTTCTTTATGAAGCAAGCTCGACGATTTTTTGCACTTTTCTTTCTTCTCGCACTCATACAGCCGAGCCTGTTTGCTCATGCGACAACGGACACTAATAGCAACGTAAAAAATGTTGCTGTCATTTACTGCGGCTGGCGAGTGAATGGCGAGTTCACTATCGTTACCCAGGGGTCAGGGGTACTCATTGGCGATCACACCGTTCTTACCAATGCACACGTGGTAACTGACCCGGACGATCACGTGCGTCATCTTGATTGGTGCGTAGGAGGTGTTGCTGAGAATTCCTACACAGCTCCTGAAATCACCTTCGAACTTCGACCTACAGATTTTTACCGCTACGATGAGTACTTTGATTACGCCTTCATGGATACCTACAATGAAGACGGCAGCCCGTATACCTTCAATTCCTACGCAGCCGTGGCTAATGCAGACTCCATGGTATTGAATGAGCCCATCACGGTCATGGGATATCCTGCCTCCGGAGGAAATACACTCACCACAACAACAGGAAATATTGTGGGCTACGTGGGTACAAATTGGTTTAAAACGAACGCTACCGTGGATGAAGGTAGCTCAGGCGGAGCAGGATTTGATAGTAACGGAAACCTCTTTGGCATACCTACCGCCGTATCTTCAGGAAACTACGCTTCCTTCACTTTCCTCCAAAACATTAATGCCATTGCAGAAGACGCGTTTGGAAGCACGCTCGCGGTCCGCGATTATGACACGCTCTACCAATCTGATAACGTCTTCTGTCTTTATGATAATTGCTATCAATTCGCTGAAGATGAAAGTTCTTGGACGCAAAACGTTGTAGCGGATGATACGACCACCGAACCTATAGGAGATGCTATTAACTCCGTAAACGGAGATTCCGCAACAACGGATTCTACGACAGACACAACCACAGAGGACACCTCAGCACAAACGGATGAACCGCTCACCTATACCGTTCCTGATCACGCGCGCTATGACGCTAGCCGCCACAAGGCTTCCTTTGATACGCGCATGAAGGGCTACATTCTTCTTCAGACAGAGGAGCATGGCGAAGCCTGGTATGTAAACGTAAATGACGGCATGCGCTACTACATGCGTGATGGTGCTATCGCTTACCAAATGCTCAGATCATTCGGTCTTGGCATTACTGACGCTGATCTTCTGAAAATTCCGGCCGTAGAAACCGTAGAAGAAATGCGCACCGCAAAAAGCGTCTGCAGCACTAATCCTACCGCCAAGCGTTTGCGCGGCCAGATCCTCCTCCAAGTACAGCAACACGGCGAGGCCTGGTACATTCACCCCGACACCTGCCGCCGCGTGTACATGAAGGACGGTGACGTGGCGTATTCCACCATGCGTTTCCTCAGCCTCGGCATCACGGATGAAGACCTGGCCAAACTTCCCTACTCCTCTACGCTGATCATCAAGTAAACAAAACACGCCCCATCTCTGGGGCGTGTTTTGTTTCCCCCCTCCATTCATGGAGGGGGCTAGGGGGAGGTTCTTATTCAATTGCGAGCTTGGCGTTCACGGTTACGGGGACTGGAGAATAGACATGTTCGGTTTTCACCGCAATGTCATCCCAGTTGTAATCCGTTTCTACGTACTCACGGGCCACATGGCCAATGGAGGCAGAGAGCATAGGATCGGCCACGAGCTCAGTAATCTTTACTGCAAGCTCGGAAGCGTCACCAGCCTTGAAAGGCACGCCGTGGTCACCCTCGATAACCTCGAGAATTTCTGGAATATCGGATCCTACTACAGCCTTGCCGTAAGACATGGCTTCAAGAATACAGATAGGGAGTCCTTCAGAAACAGACGGGTGGGCAATGAAGCGTGCTCCCATAAAGAGAGATTCAAGCGCTTCCCCATTCTGGAATCCGGTGAAGACAATGGAATCATCGCCCTCAGCCATAGCGTGAAGTTCTTTCACGTAATCATCCGTAAAGGCAGAGCCACCAATGATGGCAAGCTTGAGATCCCCAAAGACCTTGGCGTTTTCAGCCTTAGCCTTTTTCCACGCCGTAATAAGCGTGTGAGCTCCCTTGTGGCGCACCAGACGAGACACCATGGCAATGTAGCCATTTGGTTCAAGCTTCAGTGGCTCAAGAAGAATAGGATCAGCTGCTCCGCGGCGCGGAGTAATACCGTTAGGGATGTACGTTACCTTGGCACCGTACTTCTCTTTGGTATAGGCCTTCAAGACGCGGGAAACCACAATGGTCTCATGCGGGAAGGTCACGGCAGCACGCTCACCGGCGGCAAGCATGAACTGTGCAAACTTACCCCACTTTTCATGCGTAGCGTCCACACAGTGGAAGGTCACCACTACCTTAGCAAACGGCGCAAAGATGCGCGGGATAAAGGAAAGAAGTGCCGGTCCTACACCGTGGAAGTGATACACATCCGGACGGACAAAGAGGACTGCATGAATGGCAGAAATAAAGGTATGCGTAATGGCATCCAAGTTCTTGGTACGAATGCTCGGCAAGCGAACAATGCGAATACCGTTAAACATACGGGTACCCTTTGGGGTGTACCAGTTGCGGGAATAGCCATAAACCGTATGACCGGCCCGCACAAGGCGGGTAGCCAACTCCGTGACGTGGGCTTCCACGCCGCCAAAGATGTTTGGTACGCCTTTCTGGCCGATAATTGCGATTTTCATAGGGGGTAAACTGTCATTTACGTAACCGGACATAATAGCAGAAAATGACCATTTTGTCAATCAAAATCCGCTCTTCCCGGTAACCAAAAAGTGGCTTATAACAGCCACTTTAAAGGCATATCCACAGGTTGTATTTGACCTATCCCCAAAACACTATCTCAATCTACTTTTTATGCTCTATCACAATCACTCGGCTGGCCCCATTAGCCGGGTCTCCCCCGTTCCAATCCCCTATGGCGCTCATAAGCACAGAGGTGGAATAAGAGTAATTCTCGCCATGTCTCGTACCTGGATCATTGGTAATGAAGGTATCAGCCGTATACCCACGGATTACGAGCATGTGATACAGCGGCCCCTCCCCGGTAAAAAACGGGTTGCCGAGCTCTCGACCAGCTGCCGGGACAATAATCGGATAGCCCTGGACCAGAAGAAGCTTCAAATCATCAACACTTGGATTCTCCACTATCCGCCCGGTTACGCCCAAGTCACTTTTCATGAAGGCCACAATCTCTGCTGCAGTTGCGCTCGGCCCAATACCTTCTGCCGTCTCCTTAGTCACCATGTCTTTCAGGATGGGATCTACCACAGCCGGATCAAGCGTCTTACTAGTATTCCCGGCATAAAATTCCGTCACCATATACATGGATGCCTCCTCACAGGCATCTTCATGGAGAGCATCCCAATTTCCGGTAGGCGCCTGGGAAGTGAACGGAACCGAAAGATTATAGGAAGAGGGTCCTATAGGGATAACGGGCTTCACCGGCTCCGTATTTGGCGGAGGCGTGGTATCAGCCGGTTGGTCGTTTGTCGGTGGCAGGTTATCGGTTGTCGGTTTGATGTCATCAAGAGACACGGAAGGAACATTGGCCGTAGGTACCTTTGGCCCGTCAAAGAAGTGCTGTTTGACCTTCAAGACTCCGGCAATAGCCAGAACGATAAACAGCAAAACAAAACTCTTCCAGGTAATACTTCTTGGTTGACGTGTCTTACGAAGCATAGTTTGTACGTATGATTCATTACCCCCTCTACCCCTTCTACCTCCTTTACCCCAAGTTCTTCTCCGCCCACTCCTTAAGAACGAGCGTAGCACGAACGTCATCTTCATTGTAGTCCACAATATCCTGCATCATCTCGTCTTTCTGGTCTTTAAGCCATTCTTCGTACCAAAGTACCGAGTTCAGGCCCGAAGCGTCATCATGGCGCCAGCGGAATCCAAGATATTGGGCGATGTCTTTCAGGGAGTAGAACGAGAGCGGGAAAATGACGGCTTCGCGCAGGCGGACTAGGAGATCCACCCCCTGCTCTTCAAGCATGGCCAAGACTTCTCTTTCCGTGCCGTATCTTTCGCCGAGCACCTTAAACATCTCCTGCTCTGACCAGCCGTAATGATAAATAGGGACGCCAATGAACCCGCGGATGTAGGCAATGAACTCATTCCAAGCTCGTTCTTCTTCCTCGGGCTTCTTAGCCAAGAACGAATGATATCTCGTCCCTTCTGGTCGAACTTCAAGTATGCCAAAGAGATAATAGAGATCACGCAGCGGATCGCCCTCAATGTCTACAATGAGCACGATATCGCTCTCCGGAAGATCTATGTGTCCCACGGCGATATGACGATTCTCCACGAGCGCCTTAGCTTGCAGATGAAGAAATTGCAGACGGTCAGGAGATATGCCCGGAACTTTTGCGGCCACAAGATCACGATGCATGCCGGCGAGCGCGGTCACGGTCTTGAATCCCGCAGCTTCCAGCTCTTTTGCTTCGCTTCGCCAAACTCTGTTTAAACGAGAAATTCCGTCACACTCCAGCGCATCCTTTTTACAAACATGGAACCATGGCGACTGTTTACAATCTGAGGTTAAGAAGTGTGGTTCTTCGGTTCCTTCCAAGATGCGCTCGATGCTATCGAGGGTCAACCGATACTTTATTTCAAACTCGGCCAAAAGATAGGATTCTATTTCTCCGTTTGGGTGCATGACATAACCCTGGGTAGGCTTAGTACCTTGCACGAGCCCCAAAATGTCCGCGTAAAAACAACCTTGCAGACAATATTCTTCTTTCAGGCGGCGCGAGCGCTTAATATCACAAGCAATGTAATAGTAATCGCCAAACTTTGATTTTCCTTCCACGCGTTCCAAGATATCTGGTCGAGCTACGTAACGATCATGAAGAAGTACGCCCGCATAAATAGTGGGCGTGCCCTTTTTCATCTCCTCAAGCGTGCGAGCGAATCCTTCTTCCGGATCATCAAGTGCGATTTCTACTACGGTTCGACCACGCAGCAATTCTCTTTCAACATGTGGCAAAAGACCGTCCTGCTGGAGACGGTCTTTCAACTTATCATCTAAATGCCCAGCCTTGGCGTCAGACGCAATCCAGGATGGACACTTAAGATACTGATAAAAACTTTTTTCGGTGATCATTTATTTTAGGTCTTCTACTGCTACTTTCGTCATGACAATTTCGCTCGTTGGCCGATCAGCGCGATCAGTAGTTGTAGTAGCGATAGCGTCCACTACATCCAAGCCGGAGGTGACGTGGCCAAAGATGGTGTAATCATGCGGCAAAGCGTAATCCTGATGCATGATGAAGAACTGGCTGCCATTTGTGTTTGGACCGGCATTGGCCATAGCCACAGTGCCGCGCGTATACGTATGATCATCGCCGAGTTCATCTTTGAACGTATACCCAGGACCGCCGCGGCCGGTGCCCGTAGGATCTCCGCCCTGAATCATGAAGCTCTTAATGACGCGGTGGAAAATAACGTTATCGTAATATCCCTGGCTGGCAAGGTAGATAAAGTTTGAAACGGCCAAAGGCGCGGTGTCCGGATAAAAAGCAATAACAATGTCACCCTTATTAGTGGTGATACGAACCTGCTTGTTTTCAATCTGCGCTTTAGGAAGTACTCCTGGAGAAGTGAGATTCATAGGTTTTTTATCGGCTGTAGGGGTCGACGTCTCTGTCGACCCTGTTGCGGCCGGCGTAGACGTATCCGTGGAATAAGCATCAGTGCTGGAAGAATAAGAGGAACCGCCCAGGTTATTACACCCCGCGCCAAGAAGCGTCAAACCAAGAACCGCCATAACAACCGATTGTTGCAAACGCATAAGCACTTACTGCTGCAAGGAAAGCTGGGCCTCCAAATCCGCCACCTTTGCCTGCTGAATATTTAAAGCGTAGACGGTGGTAAGAAGTACTGCCGTCAGAGAGAAAACTAACACGAGCATAAGCGCCGTCAAGTCCATGCTCCCCATAGGCAACGCGTTGCAGCTGCGGCAGACTCCCCCGCTTTGCGGCATGGAAGCAGCTACGGAAACTACTTTTGTTTTTTTAGCGCTTACGGCTTTTGTTTTTTTTGTTATTGGGGTGGACATATCCTCCATAAAAAGGTCTGAATATTACTGCGAGAGTATATCATATTTCACCAAACGCTGAAGCGGCTTTTCTGCGCTGCAGCCTCCGTTTGAAGCCGTTAACCAACGGGTCAAGAAGACAAACCGGACCGGCGTAGTGACATCATTTACGAGCACATTGGCATCACGTTCTCTCGTAGAAAATTCTTCCCCGTCTCCCGCGCCCGTGACTCCCCCGCATCCACCCGCATCCCCGGTGCCGCGAATGTTCAGAATTTCACCGTCCGCACGTTTATATCCCACGTGGATTTCATATCCCACAGCGTTTTTAGGAGCTGTGGTTAAAAGATCGTCATACACCGTCAAAAATTGTGGTGCCGTCACCGTCTCCTTTTTGCCCAGCGCAAAGATACCCAGATCCTCAGCACTCACGCTCATGCCCGTATCTGTGTACGAGCTTACCGGAAGAGCCTCCTCCCACATCAGGGTCACCGTATTAAATCTATAGATGGCGTAATTATTCCCAGCTTCAGGAAAAGAGAAGGAAATGGTCGCCGGATTGTCCAGGTGAATCATGGACGGTTCAATTCTGTAGGCCGGAGAAAGTAGTGGAATTTTTACTTCACGGCCATCGGGGGCAACGATAAATGGTTGGGATCGGCGTGTAACACCAGAAACGGTCACCTTGCCGTCAGTACTCCCCACCGTCATGGCCTCCGGTTCAGAAACTAAAACAAATCCCACCGTGCCCACAAAAAGCATGGCTACAAAAATAATGGAAAAAAATCTGTCGCGGTTCATGAGGGTAGTATATCGTAAGGAGTTCGTAGTGCGTAGTACGTAGTGGCATCTCCCATCCCGAACGAAAGTGAGGGATCACTGATTTCGCGGAGTCTGCGTCCTCTCGCCTGCGCTCGAGGTGGGAACCATCTTAATACTTCCCGCCTTACAGCCTTCCCGCTTTCCCGCCTATTCTTCCCACGGCAAACCCTCTCTTCCAAACATGCCGTAGGCGGCACAGGAAGCGTACAGCGGGCGACGAAGATTGAAACGCTCCACAATTGCTTCTGATCTAAAATCAAAACGATCTTTTACTAAATCTGAATAATCCGTGCCATCTCCCCCGCGTGCGGACAGTAAAACAGGATCGGCAATGCCAACCGCGTAGACCGCATTCACTAAAACATTCTTGGCCACACCTTCTTTTACCAGTTCACGCGCTACGTAGCGGGCCATGTACGTACCGGCACGTGCAGGTTTGAGCGGATCCTTGCCTACTAATGACATTCCGCCGTGCGGTAAAAGCCCGCCGTAGGAATCTGAAAGAACCTTTCTGCCAGAAACGCCAGCGTTCATGGTAAATCCACCTGTAGTGAATGCGCCGCCTGGATTGATAAATAACTTGGTGCCTTCAATGCTGCCGAGAACAGGAACGATAGCTTCTTCGAGTAATGCCGTCTGCACGCGGGATAGATCCATCTCCTCTTTATGCGCGGCAATGACGGTGACGTGTTCTATTTTTCCGTCCACCATGGCTAACTGCACTTTGCCGTCTGGTTGCAGCCAAGAAAAACGCTGATCAGTTTTTCTGAGGTCGTCGATCCTTCGCGCAAGTGCTTGAGCAAACACAACTGCCGGCGGCAACATCTCCCGCGTCTCACGCGTAGCGTATCCGTACACAATAGCCGAACCTTGCGCGCCGCGCTCCTTCACGGATGTAAGACCCTGCGGCATCTTCCCTTCTGCCTTAGAAGACTTTTCCAAATTTACAAAAAATTCTACCGGCTCTTCATAACCAATATTTGCGTACGCCGTCCTCGCCACTTCGGCCACATCAAAGTCCGCTTTCGAATCCACAACTCCCCCAAGCATCACCATCCCGTTACTGCCTAACGCTTGAATATCCATCCTGGAAAGCGGATCCCGGCGCAAATACTCGTCCACTACGGACTCAACCAAAATATCGCAGATTTTATCCGGGTGTCCTGAAAGTGGTGCCTCGACAGCCTTAAGCATAGGAATGAAGGCAGTTTAGGGATGAAAGGGGAAAGAGTAAAGATTGACTTATCCCCGTCTCTATGGTATGGTTCCACCTTATCACTCCGAAGGCTGTTCTTATACAGTCTCTCGAATCCCAGTTTTCTACAGCTTGTCGCAATGAAACATAGGGGTCCGAGCCGACGTTAGCGTTATGCTGACGTGGTAAATAACCGCTATGTCTTTTGACACGCTTGGCCTTGCGCCGCAGATGCTTGAAATCTTGCGCGCGAATAAATTTGTTACCGCTACTCCCATTCAGGAAAAATCCATCCCCGTAGCCCTTCAGGGTTCGGACGTGATCGGAATCGCCCAGACCGGAACCGGAAAAACACTTGCATTCGGCCTCCCGATGATTGAGCGCCTGGCCCGCAATAAGGGCAGAGGACTTGTCATTCTGCCTACCCGCGAACTGGCTCTTCAGGTTGAAGAGTCGCTCCGTAAGATTGGCGGACAGCTCAAGATGAAAACGGTCGTTTTGATCGGTGGTGATAACATGGGCAAACAGATCCGCGCACTCAAAGAAAATCCGCACGTCATTATCGCTACCCCTGGTCGTTTAATTGACCACATGGAGCATAAAACCATTAAGTTGAATGACGTCAAGATTCTCGTTTTGGACGAAGCGGACCGCATGCTCGATATGGGATTTGCTCCCCAGATTAATCGTATTTTGGAATCTGTTCCTAAGGAACGCCAGACGCTTCTTTTCTCTGCCACCATGCCGGCAGATATCGTGCGCATTGCCACAGAACACATGAAGATGCCTGTCCGCGTAGAAGTGGCTCCCCAGGGAACTGCCTCAGAACGCGTCAGCCAGGAACTCATCATTGTAGATAAAGCCAAAAAGCTTGATCTCCTTGGTGCCATCCTCAAAGAATCCGCATTAACGGTTCTTGTGTTCTCGCGCACCAAGCACGGCGCACATAAAATTTGTGAGTCCGTGAATAAAATGGGACACCGCGCGGCGGAATTACATTCCAACCGTTCGCTGAACCAGCGCAAAGAAGCCTTGCTCGGCTTCAAAACCGGCAAATACCGTGTGCTTGTCGCTACGGATATTGCCGCCCGTGGAATTGACGTGAAGGAAATTGGTATTGTCATTAACTTTGACCTGCCAGATTCTTCTGAAGACTACGTGCACCGCATTGGCCGTACCGGCCGCGCGGGACATGAAGGTCGCGCCATTTCCTTTGCTACTCCGGACCAGGCTCAGGATGTTAGGGACATTGAGCGATTGATTCGCACCACACTTCCCGTGAAATCCCATGCTTCTGTTCCGAATGTTGTTTTCTCCTTTAGAGGAGGAAGCGGCGGTGCCAAGAAACCATTCCGCTCAGGCGGTAGTGGCCGAAGTTTTGGCAGCCGTCCGTCATCCGGTTCTCGTCCTGCGTTTGGCAGCCGCCCAGCACCTTCCTATGGAAGAGCTGCTCCGGCCCCTACGCGTACGCCTTCCGGAAATGCCTTTGCTAAACGTGAAGGTTCCCCAACTGCAGCCCGTGAAACCTTCCCTAAACCGGCAGGTGCCACAGCTAGCTCAAGACCTGCTCACGCCAAACGTCCGTTTGGTAAGGGCGCCCCAAAGCGCGGCGGGAAAAAGAGCGGCTTCCGCAAATATGAACCAGCTGAGAGATTCGACAAAGAAGAAGATGGCCCATCAACCGGCCAGTACGCTTTCCGAACCACGCTGTAAATAAAAAGAAAACTCCTCGCTTGTCGGGGAGTTTTTTTATATACTGAAAGCTATATGAATGAGCACATGAATGGACCCCGACCTGAAGAACGAGAACGAAAAATCATAAGCAAAAAAGGAGTGTCTATTGATATCAGATCGAACACAGACTCGGCCCTTCACGGTGACAAAATATCTCTTGGCGTTGGCGGCATGGAAAAATTGAAGAATGTCGACTATGCATTCGCTAAAGAAGGAACTGAAAAAGGCGATATCGCGGTTGGGAAAGAAGGGACGCTCATTTACTCACGAGTATCCGGAGAAAGTGTAGCAAAAGAACTAAAGTATGCCGGCACAGACGAACAAAAAGAAGAGAAACTCCTCCTCATAGAAAAACTTCTCAAGACTCCAGAGGTAGCTGATATCCACCAGATAGAGGTTCTCCCGGAATTCCAAGGCAAGGGAATCGCCGCTGCACTTCTTGATGTAGCCGAGTGGGATATTAAAGATACAAATAAATTAGCCTTCTCTACCGCCCGGGTATTATTTGATAATCCAGACCGGGAAAAGATATTAGGTCTCTTTGAGAGATCAGGTTTTAAAAAATTCTATCGTCCAAGAGGCTTTAATAATCCCGCCCATTGGATTGTTATACGGGAAAATACAAAGTAATCGCTCCTTATCCCCACCGTAACATTGTGTTCGGTTCCTGTTCGGTTATACTACGAACATAACGAAACACACTTCTATGACATCTTTACCTCCACTCACCAAAAAACAGCGCCAAGTGCTGGACTGCATAGAAACTTTCGTGAGGACAAATGGCTACACGCCGTCCTACCGGGAAATTGCTGAGGAGCTAGGGCTCTCCTCCCCAGCCACGGTCTGTCAGCACATTAAAGCGCTGTGCGAGAAGGGTGTCATCAATACCGGTGAACACGGCGTAGCGCGCTCCATTGAACTTGTAGAGGCTGAGCCCATGTCCCCGCTCGCCATCATGTTGCCGCTGGCCGGTCTCATCACCGCCGGAGAGCCGATCGAGGCGATTGAGGAACGTGAAGCCATGGCCATTCCTACAGACTTCATGATTGATCCCATGAATTCCTACGTGCTGAAGGTAAAAGGACGGTCGATGATCGAGGATGGGATATTTGATGGAGACTTTGTGGTAGTAGAGCGAAACTTTTCGCCGAAGAACGGGGACATCGTGGTAGCACTTCTTGATAACGCCTACGCCACACTCAAAAGATTTTACAGAGAGAAAGATCACATCCGTTTGCAGCCTGCTAACAGCACCATGAAACCTTTCATTATCAAAGGAGACATCAATATCCAGGGAATAGTCCGCGCAGTAATGAGAAAGTTTTCTACAACCTAAAATATAGCCATATGTCTATCATCGCATTACGCCACTATCAAGTGGCGCCTGATTATCGCATCTCAGTTGTGACCGTGAGAGATAAAAAGCAGCGTATTTCTACGCTTCGTGTTCATAGGAGAAGGATCAGGAAGCAGTTCAGAACCATCCTCTCGCAACTCGCTCTGCCACGATCAATCCGGCTTCGTCACAAGCTTCGATAGAACTTTGCGGAGATCCCTCGCCCGTCAGACGGGCTCGGGATGACAAATGGCTCAGAACCCCCTCTACCTCCTCAACCCCTTCTACCCCCTTCCCCTATGCACGAATTCCTCAATGACCCCGTAGACGTAGCCGTAGATTTCTCCGGGCTCAAAGTGCGGCCACAAAAGGTCAGGTGGGGAAACCAGACGTATGACATTCAGAAAACCAATCTGGTGCACGGAGCACGGGAAGGAACAAAGCGCATTTTCTACTTCTCCGTTTCTGATAACGCAAACTTCATGAAGCTTCGCCTAGATACAGAAACACTGGAATGGCGTCTGGTGGAGGTATATGCGGTCTGAAAAGATCATTCTCCACATTGATTTCAATTCCTTCTTTGCTTCCGTAGAGCAGCAAGCGAATCCGTTTCTCCGGGGAAAAGCCATCGCCGTTGCCGGCAAGGGCAAGGAAGCGATCGATGTTCATTCCATTGAGAAGAAAGGAGCGCGCGTGCGGGTAGATAACCTGCCGTACATGCGCTCTGTCATCACTACTGCCTCACGCGAGGCGAAGGCACAAGGCATCAAAACCGCCATGGCCACCTGGGAAGCGAGAAGGATTCTTCCAAGTCTCCTCATTATCCCCGGTGACCCGCGGAAATATAGCGAGATCACCTCTCGTATGATGACTATCCTCCGCTCCTACGCTGACGCGGTAGAACAATTCAGCGCGGATGAAGCTTTTGCGGATATTACCTGCGCAAGCGGAGGCGATTATTTGGGGGCAACGCTCTTGGGCGAACGGATTCGCGCAGACATCAAGCGGGAATGCGGTGCGTATTGCACGGCCTCCATAGGTATTTCCAATAATCGCCTCCTCTCTAAGCTAGCCAGTGAATCCTTTAAACCAAATGGCTTCACAGTAGTGCCGCCTGAAGATGCCTTGGCCTTTACCGCCAGTCGTCCGCTACAGGACTTCTGCGGTATAGGGCCCCGGATAGTGAAACGTTTGGAGTCTCTTGGTGTTACATCAATAGAGACGCTTCGTTCTTTTCCCCTCTCACGCTTAACTCATGAATTCAAGAGTTATGGACAATTTCTCTTTGACGCAGCCCACGGAAGAGGAAGTGATTTGGTAAGCGATGACGTGAGAGACCCTAAATCCGTAGGGCACTCTTACACCTTCCCCTCTAACCTCCTCTCGCACGCTGAGGTGCGGAAGAATCTCCTGTTCTTAGCTGACAGAGTGGCCTCACGAATGCGCAAGCATGGGTTCGCGAGTACGCATCTTACGGCCTACGTACGGTATGAAGATTTTTCTGGAACCGGGGCTACGAAAAAGTTTAAGGAACCTATCTGTGACGGTCTTGAGATTCTCGAGAACGCCCTGAAGCTTCTTTCGCCCACCATTGAGGTTGATCGCGGTATCCGTCTCTTAGGCGTGACTGCGAGCGGCCTCACAAAACTGCAGGGGTCATTTCCCTTGCTTCATAAAGAATCTCAAACACGTAAAGCACTCCGCTCTCTGGATAAAATTACCGCCAGATATGGCAGCGGCACCTGGCAAAGGGCCTCCACCTTATCTACGGAATTCAAAGAGCGCGTGAGCGGCTGGCACTATGACCATGAAGCATAAAACCGACCTCGCGGGTCGGTTTTATGTTAGGCCTGCAAACGACGGACAATTCTCTCTTCAAGCGCATTCAGGGCGTACTTGAGGGTGGTCTCATCTACCACCGTGGCGAGTTCATCCTTTAATGCAGCGCGGACTTCTCTAGAGATCATTTCACGCAAATAGCGATAGTCGTTGTCTTCCAACATATTAGGCAAGCTTGACGAGTAAAGGATTCTCCAATTTTTGAATGCGCATTTCATGGTCATCAAGCTTTGGCGCTATGACATCATGAACAATTTCGGCCACACCCCCCAGAATACGATCTTCAGACTTTGCCACAAGACCTTCGACATCAATCTTTATACGCTTCTCGGAAGCCGAAATTTCCTGTCGCACAAAATCCCGCATATCGCGGTTATTGTCCTTAAACATCTGGCCTAAAACCTCAATATCATTTTTATCCAGCATACTAGCTCAGGTCTTCTTCGATCTCTAAAAGCCTATTGTACTTAGCGAGCCTCTCGGACCGAGAAGGGGCTCCGGTTTTAATGTACTCGGCATTCACGGCCACGGCAAGATCCGCAATGGTGGTATCCGTAGTTTCTCCAGAACGGTGAGAAATGATGACTTTATATTTATTCTTTTGCGCAAAACGGATGGTCTCCATGGTTTCTGAAAGTGTGCCAATCTGGTTTGGTTTAATGAGCACCGCATTTGCCACGCCGCGCTTCACGCCTTCCCGCACGCGCTCAATATTGGTTACAAAAAGATCGTCGCCAATAAGGATCAGATCCTTACCAAGCTTCTTGGTCATGGTTTCCCAATCCTCCCA
>JAHFIZ010000006.1:0-10541 GCA_023246145.1 Candidatus Uhrbacteria bacterium
AGTGAACGTACTGCCGTTCGCCACGGTAGTCGCGCCGTTCAGTGAAACGGTACTTGTGCCTGTCGAAAATGTGGTGGCTCCGGTCTGACTGAAAGCACCATCCATGGTCAAAGCACCAATGCCAGTCATGGCTCCGGTAGCAGAAATATCCCAGTCGGACGAATCGATGGTAACCGTGCTCAGGTTATTCCCGATAGCGATCGCCGTTGCACCCGTAAGAGTCAGGCCGCCGGTGCCAGTGATCAGACCATCAGCCGTAATCGCGCCAATGCCAGTCATTACGCCCGTGGCAGAAATGTCCCAGTCGGAAGAATCTATCACCACGGTATCCCCGCTATCACCAAGCGCTACGCCGCCGTTTGCTGTGAAAATATTTCCGTTGGCCACCGTGGTGGCGCCGTTCAATGAGACGGTGCTTGTCCCAGTAGAGAATGTCGTCGCCCCAGTCTGACTGAATGCACCGTCCATGGTCACCGCACCTATTCCCGTCATGGCTCCGGTGGAAGTGATATCCCAATCAGCAGAATCAATCGCTACCGTGGCGGAGTTATTACCAATCGTGGTCACGCCGGTGCTCGAAAGCGTAGTGAAAGCACCTGTAGACGGAGTGCCTGCGCCAATCGTAGTTGAATTGATTGAACCTCCCGTGATGGTGACTCCTGAAGAAGCAAAGGTGTTTCCGGTCAGGGTGCCATTAACCGTGGCCCCTCCCGCAAATGTAGCCAAGCCCGATCCGAGGAAGGAATACGTAGGGTTGGTAACCGCGTTTCCAAAGGCCACGTTCTCCGTGCCGTCAGACGTATTCACGTTGAAATAATTGTTCGTCCCCTGCTGGATATCAAAGGCATCCGTATTCGCATCTACCAAATTTCCCGTGATGTCATTGCCCGCACCGTTTGCGGTGAACGTGACCGTAGTTCCCGAAGCGGTGATCGAATCGCCGCTATCGCCAAGCGCCACTACGCCGTTAGCCGTAAACGTACTGCCGTTCGCTACCGTGGTAGCACCGTTTAACGAGACCGTGCTCGTACCAGTCGAAAACGTAGTTACTCCGGTCTGAGTGAAGTTACCATCGAGCGTCAGGTTCGCCAAACCTGCTCCGCTATTTTGGAGTGTAAACGTGGTATCAGCAGCGTTAGACAAGTCCACGGTCAATCCGGTGTCGTTATAAATATGCGCTCCCCCGCCGGACAGCGTGGAAGAAGAAAAATCTATTCCTCTGTCCAAACCTCCGCCAATAAACACACCCGTTGCCGTAGCAGACGCGCCGCCGTCAGCAAGATTTACGGAAACTCCCGTCTGATTTCCACTGGCGCTGTTGGGCACCGTGACGTTACTCGACATGTCCAAAGAGATACCAGTCAAAGCTCCCGTCTGCGTAATGGCATGCGCCGCAGGTTGAGCAAACGCGTACACATTGCCGCTCGTAAACGTGGTGTTTAGTCCGGATACCTGAGAATAAATCGCAATTGGGAAGTTAAACAAGAAGCTGTCATCAAATCCGGATACCCTACCCGCATCCCCTGCAGCGTTCCACTGCTCTACCGCGTTAATAACTGGGCTGCCACGCTCAAAAGCCAGTGAAGAAACCTCCGCATTGCTGGTGGCATTATCACCGTTCACGGTCCAGGATTCGCTCGTGGTCGAACCTCCCGTAACCGTGCCAGAAATGGAAACTGCATCAATCGTGTCAAAGTATCCCGCGGCCCAACGCGTAGCAGAGGAGCCAAGATTATGCGTGTTGTCATCGGCCACAATGTCTGAATCCACCACGCCGCCAAACGTCACCGTATCAACCGGTCCATCCCCCAGATCCACACTGCCGTTCAAAGAAACAAGTCCCGTATCTGAAAACGTGGCAAACGTCACGCCCGCATCCTGAACCACAAAATCCCCGGTGTTCTGCAGGTCCACGGTGATGTTATCTGAAACGGTGGATTCAAATTCCAGTCCGCCGGTCTGACCCTCTGCCGCGTCCACGTTTACTTTGGAAGGACTGGCGCCAAAGGCGTTATACGCGCCGTCTAAAGATCCGGCGGTTCCGGCCATGACCTCATTCCACGTAGCGCCGGTATAGACATACAGTTTTCCGCTCACGGTGTTGAAGTAGGTCCGTCCCGCAAAAAGATTTGTAGCTGGCGCTGCAGCTGCATTTTCAATTCCTCTCGTGAAGAGCGCGTACGGCGTAGAGTTCACGGCCACGCGTGAACTCATGGCGTCATACGTTATCGCGGCGTCCGCTTTAACCTGAATGTCCAAGTACAAAAGATTTGCAAAATCCGCAATGTTGCCATCCAAGTCTAAATTTACGGAAAAATATCCGTCCGTCACCGCCACATCACTCATCGTTTCCGTATCAAGCAGGCTGCCGGCCGAAGCATCGTCATAAAAACCGAAGATGAAGTCGTAAACGCCGGAAACCGCTGCGCCATCAGTGTCTTTCAGCCTACCTTGGTAGGTAATGCTATTTGGCACTCCCGCCGCCGCCTGAACAGCAAAAGGAGCCAAGCTAAAAACTTGGCTGAGTGAAATGACCACCGCTAAGAGCGCGGCACGCAAGCGTTGCCACTCGTGAACACGATGATCCTGCATGTTGTACAAACCTCTAAAACATCGTCACTTTTTTCCGCTTGCGCAGAGCGCGAGCGAACATGAAAAGTATACCACAAAAAACCACGAGTATCGCAGCCAAAAGTACAGTAAATATCAAAACATTCCGCGGTTTTTCCAAGAACGATTTTCCTAGTGTAAAAAGCTTCACAAATGGAGCGTTCGGATCATAGGCGCGGAGGCGCGTATTAGCGAACGCCGTGTTCCCCGCGCCGTCTGTTGCACGCACTGCAAAAAGCATGTCGCCAATCGGAATATTTTTTATCTCATACGGACTTACCGCGTCCGTATAATCTCCACCGTTGATGGAAACTGCATACGTGATCCCTGAAACATTTTCCCTGGCCCCAAAATTGACCGTCACAGACTCTCCAGCTATAGCCCGGGTGCGATCAACATCTACAAAAAGTGATTGCGGTGCCGTACTATCAATTTTGACAGGAATATGAATGACATCTGACGCGTCACCGCCCTTGTATACCGCTCGTGCGTGGAGGTACCACACGCCGTCATTTTTCGCCGAATAGGTGACGCTTGGAAGGTCGGGGGAATAACTATCTCGAGCGGTTGACGCAGCCGGGTCAGTCTGTGGGATCTCATCAAACTTCATCCAAAATTCTTGCGGCTTCTCCCCGGATATACTCCAGGAAAAAAGAATGTCCCGCGCGCTGTACCATATATCCTGATCAGGGTGCGATGAAGAAAAGACGGTCACTGTGCCATGAGAACTACTGATCACACCGCCTCCCTCTCCGCCTCCTGTCTGCGGAGTTCCCGGAGGAGTTATTACCGGAACGCCTGCATCTCCTTTGGTGTCAAACGGAACGCTGACACTTCCTCCTGAGTACAAATTGTTCCCGTCAGTGAGCGCCAGTGAGTTTGAGCGCAAAGTAATATTTCCTGAACCAGACTTCAGCGTCTTGAACGTGACCAAGGCTGCCAAAATATTTCCGCTCACCGGGCCGCCAAGCGTGAAGGAACCAAAACTGAGGCTCCCCTTCGCGTTATTTATGCCGTTCCCCGGAGAGACAGATGGCAGGTTGGCACCAGGAGAAACTGCTACTGCGCCTAAAACTCCCGCCGGATAATCCATGTACAGTCGAATAGTGTCCACCGGCTCGGTTACAGAAAGCATTACCTTAACCGTAAAGAACTGACCTACACTTGGCGTATTGGTACTTGGCAAAAGAGAAAAATCAGCCTCCCCTGCCGCATACGCGCGGGGCAGCAAAAAACTGCAAGCAAGCAAAAGTGCTAAGCTAGTTTGTCCAATGTGCCGAAAGCATGGAAAGGTCATAATCATCCACTATCTGGTCTGAGTTAAAATCCGCTTCCCCGTCTGCCGTCTTCCATCGCCGCGAAAACCGGCTGAGGTCTACGTCATTTACTAAACCGTCACCGTTCGTATCTCCTCGTATACGCCTATAAACAATAAGCACAGCCGGATTAGAGGTTCCCACGTCATTACGAATAGTGATGCTGAAATCATTTCTGCCAATCGCAAGCGGCAGCACCACGCGCCAGATCCCATTGGGATAATAGTGAACCGCTGTCTCCTGTCCATCAATCAGTACCGTATCCCCCATGGTATAGCGCCCGGTTAACGTATACGTATCCGCATAGGTATACGGGATAATGGTGACCCCGTTTGCATCTGGTGCAGGTGTACCAAGAAATTCCGGCCCTGCTGGCGGTTCCGTAGCAGGCCTGGGTCTCGGCGCGCCCGGATCCCCCGGCAAAGCGGATTCACACAGTCCCGTATCAAACTGACAATCCCCACCACAGGAAAGATCCCCCCCGGTGTACCCGAGATTAGTACAGACAGCGCCGCCTAACAGCTCGCCATAGGTCCCCACATCACAATCTTCATCTGGGTCTATAAACCCATCTCCGCAGTAACCAGCAAACGGAGAACCGCTCTCTAGGGAGTAATTTGTAGAGGTAGTTTTTCCGGCTATTGGTTCTAGAGAACCATCAAGCTCATAGTTGGTTGAGGAAACGCTGTGATGGGTAGAAATGAAGTTATTCTCCTGATCAATCTCATAATTGGTGCTTGTAACCGCAAAAACCTGAAAAGGCGTTCCGGAAAACGCTGAAATAATAAGAAAAAGAGAGGCTAGAAACCGCCGCATACCGTGAGGCAGTATAACATTGACGAGAAAGAAGAAAACGCGTACTCTTTCGGCACTTCATATTCTTAGCCCCTGAAGATCTCGGAGCCCTCGGTTTACCCCTCAAGCTTCGCCATAGTCAGGAAAAACATATGACTGATGAGACCGTGGTGAAAAGTGCGTTTGAAAAGCTCTTGGATGAAGGAAATTACCTTTCCATTCCAAAATTTGGTGACTTAGTAAAGGGCCGGATCCTTTCTACCAAAGGCCGCCAGATCCGTATTGACTTGAACGGCCTCATGGTAGGCGTAGTTCGCGGTCGCGAGCTTTATTCAGAAGCCGATTTCTACAAGAACCTGAAGGTAGGTGATGAAGTTGAGGCTACGGTAGTAGACCTTGAAAATGAAAACGGTGAGGTGGAACTCTCCTTCCGCCATGCCGGCGCCAAGCGCGCTTGGAAAGATCTTTCAGAGCTTTCTGTGAGCGGTGAAGCTATCAGCGTGAAGGTCCTTGATGCCAACAAGGGTGGACTCATTGTCCGCGTTGGCCACGTCCAGGGCTTCCTTCCTGTTTCCCAGTTGGCTCCAGAGCACTATCCGCGCGTTACCGGCGGAGATAAGCAGAAGATCCTTGAAAAGCTTAAGAGCTACGTGAACCAGGATTTCCGCGTGAAGGTGTTGGACGTCCAGCAGGATGACGGCAAGCTCATTGTGTCTGAAAAGGCGGTTTGGGAAGATGAACAGAAGAACGTCATTGCCCAGTGCAAGGTTGGTGACATCATTGCTGGCGAAGTAAGCGCCGTTGCTGATTTCGGAGCTTTCGTAAAGTTCTACCCTACGGGCATGACCGTGCCTTTGGAAGGCTTGGTTCATATCTCAGAGATTGCTTGGCAGCGCATTGATCACCCGCGTGATGTGCTGAAGGTGGGTGATAATGTCCGCGCAGAAATCATCGGCATTGAAGGCAGCAAGATCTTCCTCTCCATGAAAAAGCTCACGGAAGATCCGTGGAAGGACGTGACCAAGCGCTACAAGATTGGCGATTGGGTAGAAGGCAAGGTAGTAAAGGTAAATCCGTTCGGCTTCTTTGTAGAGCTGGATCAGGATATCCAGGGATTGGCCCACTTGTCCGAACTTTCTGACAAGCCGGTAGAGGACGCCACTACTATTGGCAAAGTAGGAGACACTATCAAGTTCCGCATTGTCTCCATTGAACCAAACGAACACCGCCTGGGCCTCTCTCTCCGTAAAGAAGATGCAAAACCTGCAGAAAAAGCAGAAACGGTAGAGGTAGCTAAGGAAGGAAGCGAAGTCAAAGAATAGTCTCCAAAAACAAAACCCCCGTTACTCGATAAGCGAGCAGCGGGGGTTTTGACTTTTAGAGCCATTTCAGGCAAAATCCGAAAGCTATAAAAGTTCGTGCGTTATCATCTTGCAGTATGAAACCACTTTCCAAAAACGTCATCTTCTTCCTCGTTGCGCTGTTCGCTCTCGTCATACTTTTCTCAAGCCTTTCACTCAAACCGAACGTCATAGAAAACATCTCCCTCTCGGAGATGGTGGATAAGGTAAAAAGCGGAGAAATCACACGAATTGAAATCCATGAAGATACTCTGGATGCCTTTAGTGCGGATAATAAAGAATTCGCCACCAAGAAAGAATCCAATGAATCCGTGTCTGACCTGCTTAAAAATTACGGCGTAAGCCAGGAAGTGGTTGATAAGCTCGACATCTCAGTCAAGGAGCTCTCACTCTCCGCAACCTTTATCCGTACTATCCTCCCTACCCTACTTTTTGTCATCGCGCTCTCGCTCGTCTTGTGGTTCTTCATCCGCCAAATGCAAGGCACAAACAACAAAGCCCTCACGTTTGGCCAATCAAACGCGCGGGAAGTAAATAATAAAAAGAATCGCGTCACGTTTGGAGACGTGGCCGGAAACACGGAAGCCAAAGAAGAACTAGCAGAAGTAGTGGAATTTTTAAAGACACCTAAAAAGTTTGCAGATCTTGGAGCCAAGATCCCTAAAGGCGTTCTCCTCATGGGACCTCCAGGAACCGGTAAAACACTTATTGCCCGCGCTGTAGCCGGTGAGGCTAATGTGCCGTTCTTCCACATCAGCGGTTCTGAATTTGTGGAAATGTTTGTAGGTGTTGGCGCTAGCCGCGTGCGTGATCTTTTCCAGAAAGCTAAAAAAGCTGCGCCGTGCATTATTTTCATTGATGAAATTGATGCCGTAGGACGCCAGCGTGGCGCCGGACTTGGCGGAGGTCATGATGAACGTGAACAGACCTTAAACCAAATACTGGTAGAGATGGACGGCTTTGATGCCAACCTGGGCGTCATTATCATTGCTGCCACCAACCGCCCTGATGTCCTTGACCCAGCCTTGCTCCGCCCGGGACGCTTTGACCGCCGCGTGGTTCTGGATCGCCCAGACCTGAAAGACCGCAAAGCCATTCTGGCCATTCACGCCAAAGAGAAGCCGCTCGCAAAAGATGTAAACATTGACCGCGTGGCTGAACGCACCGTGGGACTCTCTGGAGCTGACCTTGGAAATATCATGAATGAAGGCGCTATCTTTGCCGCTCGCCGCAACCGTAAAGAGATTACGCAGCTTGATCTCTTGGATGCTATTGAGAAAGTATTGCTTGGACCAGAGCGTAAGAGCCACATTCTGTCTGAAGAAGAGCGCCTCTTAACCGCCTACCATGAAGCCGGACACGCCATTGTGGGCCATCTGCTCCCCCACTGTGATGAAGTCCACAAGGTTTCCATCATCTCTCGTGGTCGAGCTGCTGGATACACCATGAGTCTGCCCGCGGAAGATAAGAAGATGCACACGCGCCAGGAGTTCATTGATGAACTAGCCATGATGATGGGCGGATACGCAGCAGAACGCATCATCTTCAATGATTTCACCACCGGAGCAAGCAGTGATATTGCCAAAGCCACCGGGCTCGCTAAGGAACTGGTTACCCAGTACGGCATGAGTGAAGTCTTGGGGCCTCGCTCCTATGGAGCGCGTGATGAAATGGTTTTCTTGGGCAAGCAGATCCACGAGAGCCGTGACTACTCTGAAAAGATGGCGGAAACGATTGATGCGGAAGTAAATAAACTGCTCGCCGCGGCGCGTGAAACCGCAGAAAAAATCGTGAAGGAGAATCGTCCTAAAATGGACATTCTCGTGGCGGAATTGGTCAAAGTAGAAACCATTGAAAAAGAAAAGTTTGAGGAACTCATGGGCCCGCCTACCAAGGCACCTAAACTCATTCCAAAAACAAACGCGTAAAAAGAAAATCCCCGTCATGGGGATTTTTCTTTTGATGTATACTAGGCGGGCATGAAAACTTCGGCACCCGTTTATCGTCCCATCCTCAAAAAAGCGTTTGCTACGGCCTGGTTCCATAGGGAGCTCTGGCCTCTTGCGGCAATAGCTGGAATTTTGGGTACGGGAACTGCGGTGAATGACATCTTGGCACAACTGCGAAACACCGTTCTCTCAGGAGCGGGAAATTCCGCTGCGTCCACGGATGTATACACGTTTTTTCACGGATATTTCACCTACTTTGTCAGCATTACTCTCCAAAGCGCCCTAGGATCCTTCCTCATCTTCTTCGGACTCCTTCTCCTTGGAACCGTACTTCTCATTGGTGCTCAACACGCCATTCTACGCACCGTGCATCGCGCAGCAGGAAAGAAACAAAAGATCAGCGCCCGAGCGCTCTTGAATGAAATGAGCCATCTCCGTTTCAGAAGACTCCTGGTCTTAAACGCATTTTTTAAACTGCTGACCGTAAATATTCTCGTAGCCACGGGCTTTCTTCTGGCTAATCTTTCCGCGGACAAAATTGTTTCTGATGCAATATTCGGCCTCATCTTTGGCTTGTTCTCACTTGGCATTATCCTGGCGCTGAATATTGTAGGCGTTTTTTCTCTCATTGCCGTAACAAAGGACAATGCTTCAACTACGGATGCCCTAGATGAAGCTATCCAAACCTTCTCTTCTCACCCGCTCGTCACACTAGAAATGTCCGTCATGCTCTTTGCTCTCAATTTCCTCTTTACGCTCGTTTTTATTGCACTACTCCTGATGGGTGCGGCTCCAGCGCTCGCACTCGTCACAAGCGCCATAGATAGCGGCAGCCTAGTGGCCGTAAGCGCGGTTAGTATAGCCATTATCCTTGCCTTCCTTACGCTCACCATTGCCTTTGGAGGATTTGTCACCACCTTCACGTATAGCGCCTGGACGGAACTTTCTTACAAGATGGGGGGTGCTAAAAAAGTCCATCCGCGTCTCCATGTCCACGCCAAGCGCATGCTGGCACACCTTTCAAGAAGCGCGTAACCATCCCCCATGTCAGACGGCTTTCCTTCCATTAGCGATCTCCTTAAGAAACGCGCCGAGCAAACAGGAGCGCCTGCTTTGTCGTCCGTCGCACCCCAAACTCCTCCGCCAGCTGCACGACCAGTAACAGGGGGACCTGCGGCAGCAACTCCATCTGCCCCCTCTAAATCCGGCATCTCATTTTCTGCAGATGAAACTTCAGACAAGCTGGCGGAAAAGATGAGCTCCATTAAGAAGCGTGAAAAGGAGGAAGAGGCTGGACGCATGGCCGCCGCAGTTGGCATTCAAAGCATTAATCTCAAAGGCTTCCCTATCAGTCCAGAAGCGCTCGGCCTTATTCCTGAAGAAAAGGCGCGGGAACTGAAAACTATTGCTTTTCTTTTTAATGGTCCGGAACTGCGTATTGGCACCAGAGACCCGGAAGATCCCAAAGTGAAGGAGTTGGTCTTTGAACTCGAGGAACGGAATAAAACACACTCCGCTATTTATCTCATTTCAGATGAAAGTCTGGAGCAGGGCTTAAAAATGTACGCCGCGCTCCCAAAAATCAAAACCATTATCAAAGGCGTACAGATAACGGAGGATGAACTGGCCAGATACCAGGCACAGATGAGTGGCATTGAATCCATCTCTACTATTCTCGCTAAAGCCACGGTCACGGACGTGCTCGCTATTGTCATCGCGGCCTCTTTGAAGCTCGCTTCCTCTGACATTCATATTGAGGCGGAAGAATCCGGCATTATAGTTCGTTTTCGCGTGGACGGCATTCTGCAGGAAGTAGCAAAACTGAAGAGTGAAGAATGGAAGAGGCTCATCAGTCGCATTAAACTCATCGCCAGCCTCAAAATCAATGTCACAGACCAGGCACAAGACGGCCGGTTTACCATTTTCCAGAAGAACAAAAAGATTGATGTCCGTCTTTCCACCATTCCTACCGCCTTTGGGGAAAGCGTGGTCATGCGTCTCCTGAATCCTGACACCATCGCGCTTGATTTTGAAAAACTGGGCTTCAGAGCAGCTGCCCAAAAGCGTTTGACCAAAGAGATTGAGCGTCCAAACGGCATGATTGTAACCACTGGTCCAACGGGAAGCGGTAAGACCACCACGCTGTACGCTATTTTGAAACGCCTGAACAATCATGAGACAAAAATTATTACGCTCGAAGACCCTATTGAGTATAAAGTGGAGGGCTTGAACCAAAGCCAGATTGAAACGAGCAAAGAGTATACGTTTGCTAAAGGCCTGCGCTCTATTCTCCGCCAAGACCCGGACATCATCATGGTGGGAGAAATTCGTGACCTTGAAACGGCCGAAATTTCTATTCAGGCCGCGCTCACCGGACATTTGCTCCTTTCCACCATCCATACCAATGACGCCGCTGGTGCCGTGCCGCGTTTTCTTTCCATGGGCGTAGCTCCTCACCTCCTTGCTCCAGCTATTAATGCCATCATGGGCCAGCGTTTGGTCAGAAAACT
>JAHFIZ010000006.1:10641-24978 GCA_023246145.1 Candidatus Uhrbacteria bacterium
CCACCATCCATACCAATGACGCCGCTGGTGCCGTGCCGCGTTTTCTTTCCATGGGCGTAGCTCCTCACCTCCTTGCTCCAGCTATTAATGCCATCATGGGCCAGCGTTTGGTCAGAAAACTTTGCGATAAATGTAAAAAGCCCATTACCCTCCCGCCGGAACTCATGACGGACGTGAAAAAGCAGCTCGAAAGTATTTCTGAAGCTTCAGGAGAAGCCAAAGTAGATGCGGATAAAATCCAATTCATGGGCCCAGTAGGCTGCGAGGAGTGCAATAAATCTGGCTACAAAGGACGTATTGGTCTGTACGAAATTCTTATTAAAGACGCGGAAATTGAAAAAGCCATCCTGGGCGGAAACATTTCAGAGTACGCCATGCGAGAAGTGGCCACCCGTCAGGGCATGGTCACCATGGTGCAAGACGGCCTCCTCAAAGCTTCTGAAGGCTTGACGAGTGTTGAAGAAGTGAAGAGAATAGTCGGGCTTTAGAGATGGGCGAGGTTACCTCTGCCCTTTAAGATATGAGAACTGCGCGTTTTTTTGTCCCTGCTGAATGGGTAGCTAAATCTGCCGAGGCTTTTTGTATTCCGGCCGGAAATCTCCATAAGCAGATAGTCATGATCCTCAGAATGAAGGCCGGAGACCCTATAAGCCTCATGGTGGATGATGGAGAGGAAATTGACTGCAGAATCACGGAAATCACTCGCTCTGCCGTTATGGGCGTTATAGCGGGAACCAAGGTGCCAAAACCCCTCCTTCCTGCCGTTATTGTCTGTGCGGCCATGACCAAACGGGATACCTTTGAATGGATGCTCCAGAAATGCACGGAACTGGGCGCTACGGAGTTTATTCCGCTCATGACCGATCGCGTGGTAAAACGGATGAAAGATCTACCTCCCCGCCTTAACCTTATTTTAAAAGAAGCGTCAGAGCAGTCCGGACGTGTCTCAATCCCCAAACTCCATTCGCCTATGACTCTTGGCCAGGCCATTGGCCACACGGAAGGCATGGTCAGAATCCTCCTGCATGAAACGGGCGGCAAGAAGTTTCCAGAGGCACATAAAACAAGTCAGATCGCCCTCTTTATAGGACCTGAAGGCGGATTTACAGAAGAAGAAGTGGCGGCCGCAGAATCCGCCGGCGCACACATCGTGACTATGGGCGAGCTTGTCCTTAGAGCTGAAACCGCCGCCGTAGCCGGAGTAACCAAAATCCGTTTTAGCTGAACTATGAAGATCATTCTTGGATCTGGTTCCAAATGGCGAGCGGATGAGCTCCGAAAGGCCGGGATCGAGTTCACCCAGATGAGCCCGGACATTAACGAGAAGATGATCAGAGATACGGATCCAAAAAAGCTCACCCTGGCCATTGCTCGCGCCAAGGCCAAAGCTATCCTCGGCACCATTCACGAACCGGCTCTTGTCATCACCGCCGATCAAGTAGTGATGTATGAAGGCGCCATCCGAGAAAAACCAGAAAATAAAGAAGAGGCGTTAGAGTTCATAAGCTCATACGCTGATCACCCCGCAGAGGTGGTGAACGGAATCGTGGTGACCAACACCGAAACGGGGAAAACGGTCGAAGCGATTGATCGGTCAACCGTCTCCTACAAGCCAAGCTTGAAAGATGTTGCCTTGGAAGTAGTAGAAAAGTCCTATGCCATGACCTGCGCCGGAGCACTGGTCACAGAAAACCCACTCATGTTGGCCCATGAAAAAGAAAGAACGGGAGGTGACGATAGTTTCAATGGCTTGCCCATTGCCCTCGTACAAAAAATGCTGAAAGAAGCGGAAGCTTAAGCACCAGTTTCTACCTCAATCTCACGCTCGTCCCCACCTTTATGGGAGAGCGTGATTTTGATATCCGGCTCGTAGACTTCCCTAGCAAAAACATTCGGCCATTCAGCCACAATCACGGTATCAGCGCGCATTTCGTCCTCAAGTGATAGTGCGCCGAGCTCCGCCTCCTTACTGAAGCGATAAAAATCCACGTGAATAACGCGCGCAATGCCATTCTTTGGCGGGTCGATCTTATATTCGTTCATGACCGTAAAGGTGGGAGACTTTACGCGCGCTTTACTGCCAAGCGCATCCACGAGCCCCTGCGTAAACGTGGTCTTCCCTGCCCCTAGGTCTCCAATAAGTGCAATAAATTCTCCGCCCTGAAGAACTGCTGCCAGTTCCTTGGCGATCGCTTTCGTCTCTTCTGCATTGTGCGTGATATAGCGCATATCATTCTTCCGAGTGATTCATTACCCCCTCTACCTCCTCAACCCCTTCTACCCCTTCCTACACAATATCCATGTTCGGATCGACCGATAACGTCAACGGGTCTGCGAAATCTCCGGCCTTGGCTCTGAAATATCCCGCCGCAGCAATCATGGCCGCGTTATCAAGGGAGTATTCAAATGGTGGCAAGAAAATCGGAATAGAGAGCTCTCCGCCGAGCTCGGTAAGACGGTCCCGCAGCGCCAAGTTCGCCGCCACACCGCCCGCGAGAATAATCGACTTCACTCCGCCGGTCTTCTCTACGGCTAAACGAGTCTTTTGTACCAAGACATCGACAACCGCCTCCTGAAATGACGCGGCGATATCTTTACGGAATTTCTCGTCGTTGATTCTGGCTTCCTCTTTGCGGAGCGTATAGAGAACGGACGTCTTCAGTCCGGAGAAACTAAAATTGAACGAGCCATCCTTGAGCATGGCGCGCGGGAAAGCAAAAGCCTTGGGATCTCCCCCTTCGGACAGTGCTGCTACCTTAGGTCCGCCCGGATAACCTAACCCGAGCATCTTGGCCACCTTATCAAAAGCTTCACCGGCAGCATCATCCAATGTCTCCCCCAGACGCTCAAACTTTCCATGACCCGTCATGTACACCAGTTCGCTGTGTCCGCCGGAAACAATAAGCGCGAGCGCCGGAAACTCCGGATCGACTTTCGACTTTCGACTTTCGACTTTAGACTTACTCAGCCAAGCCGCGTAAATATGACCTTCCAAGTGACAGACAGGAACTAACGGCTTGTTCCAAAAAACTGCGAGTGCCTTAGCGGCTTCCACGCCCACTCTAAGTGCCGGCGCCAGTCCTGGACCACTCGTCACAGCTATAGCATCAATTCCCGCGCCGTCATGACCCACTGAACGGTGAATCATGGGAAAAAGCATTTCCAGATGCTCCCGCGCCGCCACCTCCGGCACTACTCCCCCATACACCGCGTGAATATCAATTTGGGAGCGAACCAAAGAAGATTCAAGCGTCAGCATTTCGCCTTCGCCTGTTAAAACAGCCACTGCCGTCTCATCACAGCTAGATTCAATAGCAAGTATCCTCATAGGTATTGTCGTGCCACACTGTACCCGTTACAATCACTCTAGGCAACGATCATATAATACCCTCCTCACTATGCAGTATACCGAGCAGGCCTTTACTCTTCCTGAACTGAAAGGCCTTTCCGCTAAGCAAATTGATGTCCATCTGAAGCTGTACGCGGGTTACGTAAAAAATGTGAATGCCATCATGGCCAAGATTGAGGAATACAAGGCCGATTCTGAAAAGAACGCGCTCGCACTGTCTGAACTCAAGCGCCGTTTTGGCTTTGAATTTAACGGCATGCGTCTCCATGAACTCTATTTCGAGGGACTCGGCGGAACAGGTTCGCTCGGGGATGGAGAACTGAGGAAGGCATTAGAAAAGCAGTACGGATCTTTTGAAAAATTCATCGCAGAGTTCCGTTCCGTGGGCATGATGCGCGGCATAGGCTGGACGCTTTTGACCCATGACGCTAAAAACAACACCTTCCACACCGTCTGGGTGTCTGACCATGAAGTAGGCCACCTGGTAAGCCTTCCGGTCATTATTGCTATGGATATGTGGGAGCACGCCTTCATGGTGGACTACATTCCGGCACAGAAAAATGAATACGTAGAAGCCTTTTTATCTAATCTCAACTGGGAGACCTGCGAAAAGCGTTTACGGAGCTAGTCTTGAAAAGAGACTCTGCTCTTGTTAAGGTGGAGGGGTATGGTGTCCTTCCCCCTACAAATTTCCGGCGTAGTGAAGCGCGGTAACGGTGAAGCCGGGAGGCTTTTCAGTTTCCCAACCGCTAACCTTTACCTGTCTTCTTCACCGCTTGAACCAGGAATTTACGCCGGCAGAACAGAGGCGGGACACTACGTGTATGATTCGGTTATCTGCTTTGGCGTAGAGGAAGGCAAGCTTGAAAGCCATCTCTTTGACTTCTCAGGTGACCTCTATGACAAGCGTATAAAAGTGAAGGTTCTGGAACGCGTAGGAGATATTATTCCCTGGGAATCCGTTACCCAGATGAAGAAAGTCATTTACGAGCATGCCAAATTGGTCCGTGCCCGGTTGAAAAAAGCATAACTATGTTCACAGGTATCATTCAAGGCATGGGAAGAGTTGTTTCGGTTCAAAAAAAACCGAACCTTTTGCAATTTTCCGTTTCACTTCCCGGGGGACTTGATAAGAATATTGAACCTGGAGCAAGTTTTTCCATTAACGGTGTTTGTCTGACGGTTTCGAAGATCGAAATACCCCCTCCTACCTCCTCTACCCCTTCTACCCCCCTTGTTTCTTTTGACGTCGTCGACGAATCGCTGCAAAAGTCCACACTCGGCAATCTCACCGAAAATGAAAAGGTAAACGTAGAGCGTTCCGCGAAACTGGGAGATGAAATAGGCGGCCATCTTGTTTCCGGTCACATCCACGATACCGCAAAGATCATCGATCTCTTCCAAAAAGAGAATATCTGGAACATTACGGTGAAACCGCCCACCGAGCTCATCAAATATATTTTCAAAAAAGGGTTTATAGCTCTTGATGGTGCCAGCCTTACTGTGGTGGACGTCTCAAAAGAGAGTTTCACCGTCTCCCTGATCCCCGAAACACTCGAACGAACTACTTTCAAAGAAAGAAAAGTGGATGATCTCTTGAACATCGAGATCGACCAACAGACCCGCACTATAGTCGACACCCTCGAACGTCTAGAGCGTGACTCATAACCCCCTCTACCCCTTCTACCTCCTCTACCCCATCACATATGAAAAACATCGCCATCGTCCTTGGATCATTTCACAAAGCTTACGTAGGCCGCATGCTTGAAGAGGCACAGAAAACTGCCGCTGAACTTGGGGCAAACATTGTAGAAGAAGTCTGGGTGCCAGGATCAGTAGAGAAACCCCTCGCTCTCAAGCGTCTGCTTCTCCGCAAAGACATAGACGGCGCAGTAGCCCTCGGGATTATAGAACGCGGCTCCACAAAGCATGGCTTTGTTATGGGCCAGGCAGTCATGGATGCCGTGATCGCGCTTTCGCTCGAGACTATGAAACCAATTGGCATGGGCATCTTGGGCCCGGAGATAGACCCTGACCAGATTGAAGAGCGTCTCCTCCCCTACGCCCGTGCGGCAGTAGAGGCTGCAGTCAACATGATTGAATAGGGCTCCCTACCGGAAGAGCGAATATACCGTAGTCGCGATCACCGGGTGAACCAGATACAAAAAGGTCAGTGCAAGAACACCCCAAGCCAAAGCATGTGGCAAATCCGTGTAGGTGGCCACATTAAACGGGGTGTTTTTATATTTCCAAAGACGCTTGTGAAAAACACGCTTCAGCATGACGCCGGTGCCGTACTCAAGGAAAGCAAGAATGAAGGCGTAGGCAAAAAACTCAAGCACAATCGAAAGCGGAGAAAGGTAAGGGTGAAGGAAAAGAAGAAAAATCGCCCCTACCCCGTAGACCGGACAAAACGGAATAGGAAAAAAGCTTCCGGATTCATACTTCCCTGCCGTGAGTGATCTAAACCCTGTATCGATGATCCAGCCGAGGAAGCTATAGAGAACAAAAAGGAAAATAACGGACAGAAAAAGCTGCATACAGACACAGTATAACAATGATGAAGACCGGCACCCCACGCGGGCCCGGTCTTCTGTGCGCCGCATGGCGCCATAGTCGAATAGTGGTCACTCCTCCTCCACGTTCATCGCCGCCAGCTCTTCATCGCTCACGCGCGTGAGCGAGAATTCTCCGATCAGGATGCCGTACTTCACGATCAGGGGATAATACATCTCGGCGAACAACGCGTCGTCCGAAATCTCACCCTTCAGGTAGAAGGTATTGTCTTCGTAGGATAGCTCGCCCGTGAGCACGCTCCCTTTGGCTTGTACGCCTTTGATGACGGAGGTCCCTGAGACATCTCCGCCAATAGTCTCGATCGTGCCGATAACCGTTGCTTCGGCACACCAACCGCTATCGCAGTCGGAGAACCTGACTTCAAGCCAGGCTCCATCGCTTACATCGCTGACGATAAGATCACTCAGGGAATCCTTATCGATCACGCCCGCGTAAAGGACCTCGGGGTCACTTGCCGCACCGTCGCCCTCTCCTCCCGTACAGGCGGAGAGTATTGAAAGAGTCAGGATTACATATCGCATGTCCCACCACTCCCATTGCGCCCTCCAAAAGACACACTAACATAGAAAAGAGGGCTAAAGACCGTCCATGAACAACTGATCACTTTTGTTGACCGTTTAGAGAAAATTGGATATAGTACTGGCGCAATTTTCCTATGGTCCCATCGTCTAATGGTTAGGACGCGGGCTTTTCAAGCCTGCAACGGGGGTTCGACTCCCCCTGGGATCACCAAAAAACCACTTCAGTTACGAGGTGGTTTTTTGTTTGCCCTTTGTAAAGCGGCTTTTGTGTTTTTATGGAAAGCCCTTTAAATAAAAGGCCAAACCTGCTAGACTACCTCTGTATGCCTGAATCCACCAAAACGCCTCTGGCTGAGAAACTGGGATATGAGGCAGGAACCGTAGCAAAAGTACTGAATGCCCCTAAGCATTACCAGAAGCTCCTAGCCCCTCTCCCGGAGGGTGTGCTCTTTGAGGAGGACCGGAAAAAGGCTGTAGACCTGCTCCATGTCTTCATTATGAAGGTGCCGGAACTGGAACAGTTCTCCCTCTGGAAAAAGCAGATGAACCGGGACGGCATGATCTGGATTTCCTGGCCCAAAAAGGGCGGAACGGTCCGTTCTGACATCTCTGAAAGCATGATCCGTGACGCGGCTCTGGAAAATGGCCTAGTGGACGTAAAAGTCTGCGCCGTAGATGACACCTGGTCTGGCCTCAAAATTGTCTACCGCTCAAGCGTGAGATAACCCCCAATCAAAAACCGCCTCGTCAAACGGGCGGTTTTTGATTTATATCCCTGAAATAACAGCAGCCCCTGTTCCAGCGAGGAAACAGGGGCGGCGACGAACGCGGGACGATGGCGGCACTAGGCGGCCTTTTGCATGTTGGCGAGGATCGGCGGAAACCGGTTCACCTTGTCGCAGAACAGTTGCCTGATCTGCGCCAACTCCGGATCTTCCGGAAGGGAATCATCAGTCCCTGCACGAACAAGCGTTCGCGCAAAGATCACAATCCCCTCGTCCTTCACGAACGGCCAGGCGGCGCTGAGCGCCAGGCTGGCAACCGCGATCTTCCGACGAAGGAAGGCGTTTTTCTTCGCCTCCTTCTTCGAGGAGGGATTGTAGAGCAGGGTCTCAAACCGCTCCTGCAGCACTTGGTAGTCCTGCAGACTACGAGATCCCTGAAGAAACTGATCGAGTGCTCCGAGAAATGCCTGCACGCTACCTCCACACACGGTTGAACGAGTGACGAAAGGTCACCGGAGAGTATACACTCCGGTGACCAAAAAGTCAATATTTCCCCCTACCTAAGCCACGTCTCGTTTCTCCAAAATTCCTGACTTATATAACTCTATCACTACTAAGAAAGCGGCTAAAACGGTGGGGCCAAGAATGAAACCAATCGGGCCAAAGAACTGAATGCCGCCCAAAATGGCCAGAAGGATAAGAAGCGTATGCATGCGCGTCCGGTTCCCTACTACAAGAGGCTGAAGCATGTTGTCTATGAGACCCACAGCGAACATGGCCCAAAAAGCGAGCCCTATGGCTGCCGCCGTGTTTCCGGTCAAAAGCAGGTACAAAACTGCAGGAACCGTTACTACGGATGTGCCAAGGGTTGGTACCTGGGAAGCCACCACCGCAACGGCCGCCCAAATAAGCGCGCCTGGAATACCAAAGATGGTGAACCCCACGCCAGCCACAACTCCCTGCACCACAGAGACAATAAGTGATCCAAACACAATTCCACGCACCGTTTCCGTCATGCGGGCAAAAATATTTCGGTCAACAGAATCCTTAAAGGGGCTAAGGGAAATAAGTTCGGCAATAATCTTCTCCCTATCAAGAAGGAAGAAATACAAACAGAAGAAGAAGATGAAAGTCTTGAAGACGAGCGCTGCACCACCGGAAAAAATACCGGCCACGTTCCCAGAAGCCCAGTTAGCTACATTCCGCAGAACGGAAGGCACGTCTATACTCATGACATAATCCCTGGCAAATCCTGGCAACATGAGAAATAGCGGTTGCTCTTCCAATTTAAAATGCGAAACCCAGTCAGGATTGGCCACCGTGGTCTGTGCCAGATCTACTGCCTGCTGCACCATGAGCACGCCAATAGCTGTGAGTGGACCAACAATGATGATAAAAAGAAAAAGTACCGTGAGAATAGAAGACAGCCAAGGAAATTTCACTACTTTGCGTAATCTCCGCTCAATAGGCGTAACCACCACTGCAGCAATAGCGGCGGTTAATAGAACGATGGCAAACGGCGCGATTATCTGCCAAAAAAGAATGATAACACCCGTGGCCACGATGATAAAAAACCATCGTGCCAAAGATTCTCGGTCAAAAGCATTGATCATAATAAACGGAGTATAACAAAAATCCCCCGAAGCAAAAGCTTTGGGGGATTTTTGGTTCCCGCTTACTCGCGTGGGCGAGCTGCGCTGACGGAGATCTTGCGACCACCGAAATCGGTCTGATCGTACATCTTGATCGCGTTTGACTGCTCTTCAGGAGTGTTGAACTCCACGAAGCCGAAGCCGCGCTTGCGACCTGTTTCTCTCTCAATAGGGAGGAAAACAGAGACGACCGTACCCGCCTGGCTGAAGTAGGCCTTCAGCTCATCTTCCGTAGCGGAATAAGGAATTCCACCAACGTAGACGCGTGCGTTATCTGCCATAATGGCAATGTTACTTCTCCGATGCTGTGTTCTCTCGTTACTCACGGAGAAGTCACTCACATGGATGCTTAGCGGAGAGAGAATAGCATACCCCCTAGGCCTTTTCAAGGGTATACTATTCGCGTAGACTAGAGAAAAATCTATGCCCTCACGCCCCAGCCTTAATTTTGATGATGCCATCTTTTCAGGGAACGAAGGACAACTAGCCGTAGACGTTATTGAAACGCCTGAGAACATTGTCATTCGATCTGCCATAGCCGGAGTAAAAGAAACCGAATTGGATATCCATGTGAATGAAGATATGGTAACCATCCGGGGTGAACGCCGTATGGATCCCCTCCCCCTAAATGCTACGGTGCATTTTGAGGAGTGCTTCTGGGGTCCATTCTCCCGTTCCATCATCCTCCCCTCTAAGGTAAAGGCGGATGAAGCGGAAGCAAGCATGAAAAATGGCATCCTCCTCATTACTATCCCAAAATCTCATCACCACGTGCGGGTTCCCGTCCGTCATGAACCATCCCTATGAACGCTCCTGCGCCAGAAAAAACAGACCATCCTAAGGAAAAGAGAGTAATCCTCTCTCCGGAAAGAAAAAAGCTGTTAAATATTGTTCTCATCCTCGCTTCAAGCTCCATAGTAGTCTGTCTCCTCCTTGTGACAGGCGCTTTTGCATTTGGAAAGACTTCAGAGAACCGTATCCTTAGTCATATCAGCGTAGCCTCCATAAACGTAGGTGGAATGGACAAGCTTGGAGCTACAGAAGCCATTCAGAAAAAATTTGATGCCCTTATTGCAAGTGGGCTGTCCGTTGAACTCTTTCATGAGCCCGCAAAGATTGATCTGGCACCCAGCGTCTCTGCAGACCCTGACCTTGTCTACCCGCTTCTTGATGTAGACGTGAACGCGCTTGTGGAAGAGGCGTATAAGACTGGCCGAACCGACAGCCAGGTAGCTTCCTTCTTCGCTCCGCTTTGGTATGCCACGCTTGGGAAAAAGGAGATACCCGCAAACGTAGCTCTGGCTGAAACAAAACTGACAGAGGCTATTCATTCCGCCTACCCTAATGCCGAATCCCCGGGAAGCCCAACGGATTTTGCTATCACAAAAAATGGCAGTGACTGGGATGTTACGGTAACGGAGGCGGTCTCAGGCTCAACCATTGATCTCCAGTCCGCTTGGAATACGCTTGAAAAAGATGCGGATGATCTCACCATTTCTCCGTTGAAGCTTGAACTCGTAGAACGTGGTGCGTTGATCTCTAAAGAAGAAGCCGAAACACTGATCCCAAAGGTGAAGGACGCTCTCGCCCATGGCCCGTACGCCCTCACGTTTACCAATGAAGATCATCAGGCATCAGCCTTCCCGGTCAGCGTGGAAAATCTGATGCTATGGCTTGAACCGTCCATGAACAAGGATGGCAAACCTGAACTTACCTTGGATGCAAGCGCCATGGGAGACCTATTGGCTGAAATTCACACCAAAATTGATATCGCACCTCATGATGCGGTTTTTGCCACTGACGGAAACCGGGTAACGGACTTTGAGCCAAGCCGTGAAGGCATCCGCGTGGATGATGACGCGCTTATCGCCTCTCTGGTAGCCGCTTTTGAAAGCGGAACCAAGGAAGTAGCTATTTCCGCTGAACGTTCAGAACCGGGTATCACCACCGCTTCTTCAAATGATTACGGTATTAACGAACTCTTGGGAACAGGAACCTCAAACTACGGCAACAGCCCGTCTAACCGTATTAAAAATATTCAGCACGGAGCTGCTAAGTTGAACGGACTCTTGGTTGCGCCGGGAGAAACGCTGTCTCTCATTGAAAAGCTACAGCCCTTCACCGTAGAGGACGGTTACTTGCCTGAACTCGTTATCAAAGGAGATGAAATTAAACCTGAAGTAGGCGGAGGCCTGTGCCAAATTGGAACCACCACTTTCCGTGCTTCCATGAACTCAGGATTAGATATCGCTGAACGCCGGAACCATTCGCTTGTGGTCAGCTACTATAATGACCCCTCAAACAATAATCCGGGAACAGATGCCACCATTTATGACCCGGCGCCAGATTTTAAAGTGAAAAATGATACGAGCGCATATATTCTTCTTACCACGAATGTCGATACGAAGACGCACGGCCTCACTTTCAGCTTCTGGGGAACTTCCGACGGACGTGAAGGCTCATATACACCGCCTAAGGTCCTCAGTTGGACCGGTTACGGAGCACCAATAACCAAAGAAACGGATACCCTGGCACCAGGAAAAAAGAACTGCCAAGCCGCTCACCCAGGTGCCTCCACCATCTTCACGTACAACATCAAAAAACCAGACGGAACCATCACTAGCCGTGAGTTCCCTTCTACATACCGTTCCCTGCCGCAAATCTGTTTAGTGGGCAAAGAGCTCTCCGCTCCCCCAGCCCAACCCGTGGATCCAAATGCAGAAGCTATCCCGCTGGAATAAGATTTCGGAATCAAAAAACCTCCTACAAATTTTCACTGGCTAGAAGCCGCCGAGCGACCGACGAAACGTACTGAGTAGGTACGTTGAGGAGGAAGCGACAAAGGCGACAACGCCAGAGGAAATTTTAGGAGGTTTTTTATTTGATGATGAAGGGACGGCGATCAAGAAGATAAATGAGCGGTTACCAAACCAGACGGATCCAGTTGGAACAGCAGAATGTATCCCCATGCTTGTCGTGATCGCCGTTCTCTCACCACCAACAAGACTGAGAAGTGTACTGAATATTGGGCCTAAAGTCAAGAAATAGACCAAGGGGGATGTTAAATATCCCCCTTTTTAATGACTTTGTCTATAAGGCCGTATTTCTGAGCCTCTTTGGCTACCATGAAATTGTCTCTTTCTGTGTCTTCTGTGACCTTAGCTAAAGACTGCCCGGTGTGGTGAGCCAGGATCTTATTCAAGCTCTCTTTCATCTCCAGAATCCGCTCGGCATGGATCTTGATGTCCGTAGCCTGACCGGAAACCCCGCCCAAGATCTGGTGGATCATGACCTCAGAATTAGGGAGGGAAAAACGCTTGCCTTTAGCACCGCCAGCGAGCAATACGGCACCCATGGAAGCTGCCATACCTACGCAGATAGTGGAAACATCAGGTTTGATGTACTGCATGGTGTCATAAATGGCCAAACCTGCCGTAACGGAACCCCCAGGGGAATTGATGTAAATTTTGATGTCTTTTTCTTTGTCCTGATTCTCCAAGAAAAGAAGCTGGGCAATGATAGCGTTCGCTACCCCATCATCAATGGCTGTACCAAGAAAAATGATGCGATCCTTAAGGAGACGAGAATAAATATCATAGGCGCGTTCGCCGTAAGAAGTCTTCTCAATAACCGTAGGGATGAGATATTGGGAGTTGGACATATAGGGCTATTTTAGCAGACTGATAGCGAGAGTGCAAATTCCCTCCGGCTCCCCTTTTCAAACACCTTCTTCGCCAAACACCGGGCTGGCGGAAAGGTTACAAACGGAAAATGATTATGCTAAGCTCTGTTCGCACCTTCACCTAGAGGAGTCCGCATGACTGCCATTCCTTCGCTTTCGATGAGTGACCTCCGCGGCGACAGTCGGTCACGCCAGCGCTTCCAAACGGGCCTCGGAGAGGCTCTCAAAGGCACCGGATTCGTCCGGTTTCGCAATCATGGTATTCCCCATGACATCATCAGATCGGCCTATAAGGCAGCAGCGGCATTCTTTGCCCTGCCGCCGGAAATCAAGCTGCTCTATGAGCGCCCGGAGGTAGGACGCCAGCGCGGGTACACGCCCCTTGGTGTGGAGCACGCGCAGGGGAACCCCAACCTCGGTGACCTCAAGGAATTCTGGCACCGCGGCCGGACGCTATCACCCCAGCACAAGTTCTTCGCCAAATTCGGCGCCAACCACGCCGTAAAAGAGGTGGAAGTGTTTGATCGCTGTATGGAGGCGCTCTACCGGGCGCTTGAGAACCTGGCCAATGAAATCCTGGCCGCGCTCTCGCTCCTCTTGGGTAAGCCAGACTGGTGGCTGCCGCGCTTCATGAAGGGTGGCGATAGCCTGCTCAGGCTCATCAACTACCCACCGCTTGAAGGGCTCACCTTCCCGCCCGGGTCTCTGCGCTCAGCGGCGCATCGGGACATTGACCTCATCACGCTCCTTCTCGTGAGCGAAGGGTCAGGGCTCGAGATCTTCACTCGCGACGGGCACTGGATCGCTGTCGATAACGATCCAGACGAAGTGATCCTGAACCTGGGTGACATGTTCGAGTTTCTGTCTGGCGGCTTCTACCCGTCTACTATCCACCGGGTGGTCAATCCAGACGGAAGCACGCTCGGACGCATGAGCTGCCCGTTTTTTGATCACCCCACGCCCGACAAGCTCCTCTGTGTGGTGGACCGGTTCAGGCTCCACGACGGTGCAGAGCACTTCGTGACGCAGACGGCCGGCCATTTCCTTTACGAACGGTTGATCGAGATCGGCGTCTTCACCGGAGCGAATCCGTACCCGTTCTAACCCATGCCCCGTGCCCAAAGAAGACAGCGGTCTTCAAAGGGTGCGGGGTTACGTCGTTTAAAAGGAAAGATGGCGAACGCCTGGAAGGTTTTCAAACACATCTTTGTGATGGGAAATGATCAAAAATGCCGTTCCGGATTCTCTAAGCTCGCCGATAACTTCAAGAAGTGATTTCCTGGCCTCCTCATCCATGCCGGAATCGATTTCATCGAGAATCGCAACCTTGGGCTTCATGAGAAGAAGCGAAAGGAGCTCGATCTTCTTTTTTTCACCGCCGGAAAACTGGGCGTGAAGCTCTTTTTTAGCAAAAGCGTAATCAAGGTGTAATTTTTCAAGCGCCTTCAAAAGCTCCTGATGAAATGCAGGATAAGAAAACGTGAGAGGATCATGAGCTTCCCGGGCAGAGCGGAGAACGTACGCCACGCTCACTCCCGCAATTGCCGGCGGCTCCTGATGAGCTAAAAAGATTCCAAGATGAGCTCGTTCGAATGTTTTCAAAGCCAAAACATCCTGCCCGTTAAAAGTTATCTTGCCGGAATCCACGGTACAGCCGGGATGGCCTAAAAGAGAAAGCGCGAGGGTGGACTTCCCCGCTCCGTTTGCGCCGGAAAGAAGAATTACTTCCCCCGGCTTCAGTGAAAATGAAACATCGCGGATAATTTCTTTTCCGCTACGGCTGACGTGCAAATTTTCTACTACAAGTCCTGTTTCCATAACGTAATTCCTC
>JAHFIZ010000057.1 GCA_023246145.1 Candidatus Uhrbacteria bacterium
AGATCCAGTTCATCCGTGAACTTGATCTGGCTTACAAATTCTGGCACGTGGCTGACCATGATGACCGCGCCTTCGAAGTTATCGATGGCTTTGGCAATAATCGGGAGGTGGCGGAAGTTGATGTGGTTGGTAGGTTCGTCCAAAATAAGGAGGCCCGGCTTCTGCAGAACAAAGCGCGCAAAACAGAGGAGTCCTTTTTGTCCTTCTGAGAGTGATCCCACGCGCGTAGCCAGAGCATCTCCGTTTAATAAGAAATGCGCACCTACTTTTCTGATAGTTTCATTATCCGGCTGGTGCATCATGGCGGCTAACGAATCGTACGCTGTTTGTGAAAAATCTAGTCCAGAAAAATCCTGGCGGTAGTAGCCTACGTTTACGTCCTTAGCAATCGCCGCACCGTCCGTAGTCTTATCTGCCAGGGCGCGGAGCATGGTGCTCTTACCAATACCGTTTGGACCGGAGACTAAAAGTTTTTGACCCTTACGCAAATATTTTTTTACGGGAACGTCGATCGGTTCATGTTGTTTGATGACCTTAACCGAAGAAATCGAAACCACATTATCTGACCAAGCTTGTGCAGGGATAGTAAAATCGCGAATCGTTCGATCGTCTTTTTTGACGTCCACCATGTTCTCTTCCGCTTCTTCCACCTGATCTTTCAGCTTGCTGGCGAGTTTACGCATCTTTCCACCTTTATGCGCAAAGAAGTTAATCTTATCTTTTCTATCTTGAATTTCCTTTAAGAGACGAGCGTTCTTCATGCGTTCTCGTTCTACGCGCGCGGTGATTTCCTCCACCACATCCATGTAGTTTCCTTCATAGCGATCCACTTTTCCGGTGTATACGTCCAGGTGCAGCACGCCTTCCGTGAAAGAGTTCAAAAATTCGGCATCATGAGAAATAACGAGCACCGTTTTTGGATACATGATGATGAAGCCGGTGAGGTGGGCGATTCCCTCAGGATCCAGATTGTTGGTCGGCTCGTCCAAGAGCAGAATATCTGGTTCGCTCACGAGGGCGTACGCCAAGAGCAGGCGTGCTTGCTGGCCGCCGGAAAACTCTTTGATCTTCTTTTCAAATGGCGTAGAAAGATTCACTGCCTCAAGTACGTCTTTAATCCGTTTGTCCAGATCATAGAGCTTCTCCGGGAAAGCGTGCGCAAAAAATTCGCTGACCGTGTCTTCCATGCGCTCTTTAGGCACTACCTGAGTAGCGATTCCTACTTTTACGCCTTCCTTCAAGTGAATGGTGCCGCGGTCCGGTTTAAGAACTCCGGTAATCAATTTAAAAATGGTGGACTTGCCGGCGCCGTTCTGACCCATGACCGTCATTTTGGTATCTTCTCTGACAGAAAAATCAGCCTCATCTAAAATGGGGTTCTCCGCGTCATAGCCGAAGGTCACACCTTCAAAGCGCAAAAGTACGTTGCCGTGATCCATAAATGAAAAGAGAGCCAAGTTGGCCCGGAGTGTACGTGAAAAATGTCCTTATGGCAAGGAAACCGTGGACGGGCCAATGAGTTTCAGGAGCTGGCGTTCAATAGCTTGAAAAGCTTTGGGGGAGGGATGTTCTCTGGTGATGATAATCAGCTTCATATCCTGATCATCATCCTTCAGGCCCATAAGGCGGCCCAGATTTGTGCCGGCGTGATAGCGGTCCAGAGCATCAATATCTTCACGCTGGATGTAGAGAAACAGTGGCCAGCCAAAAAGCGTGAGATTTTTGGTTTCCCCCATGACGTACCAGAGGGAAAAGTATGGATTGATCCGCGGCGCATGGGCAAGTGCGGTCAGGAGCTCTGCATGGTTCATGCGGGTAAACTGTTCTCTCTCCGCGCGTTCGCCTACATCCCATTGGTCTTTCCAGTTTACTTGGGATTGTTCATGGGTGTTCATACGCTTCTTGAAGTTCGGCGAGTTTTTCCCCGCTTTCTTTAAACGTATCCTCCTCTATTATGTTATCACGAAGATTCGCCCTCAGACCTTCTTGCATCACCGTTGCTATCTTTTCAAGCGATTCCTTGGAACTTATGCGTTCCGCGGTGAAAGCGAGTGGGGGATGATCAGGATAGTCATATGTAATAAACCAAAGAGATCCACAAACGTTACAGGCACGGATTTCCTCTTTTGCTCGCTTATCCGCCATGTACGCTAACGTGAACACGCTCGTGGTAACCTCTACCGGCAACCCTAAGGCCTCGGCGGAGGTATCTCCACCGCTGTAGGACACGAGAGATTCTTGTTTGGTATCAAAGGGGCAGCTCATAGGATAGAAGAAAACCGGCCCATAAGGACCGGTTTTCAAAAAGTGTGAGGAGCGAGCTACTTAGCGTAGGTGAAAGGAACCGTGGCCTTGTTCACTTCTTTGCCGGCGGCATCCTTCTCAAAGATTTCAATCTTCATGTTTGGACCCTTTGGGGTCAAGAAGTAGATGCCGTTGAATTTGAAGGTGCCGTCTGCCTTTACCGTGGTCTTGGCCTCATTCATCATGCTGCCATCAGAGTCTACAATGCGGGAGTAAACCGTCTCTCCAGGAGTCTTGGAAGTTCCTTCTACTACCAGTCCAGACTTAAGTGATGCATTGGCTACCGGGCTCGTGATGGTGATAGTGCTGCTCGAAGCGGAAGAAGCACCTGTATTGGTTCCTGCACCCGTGCTAGCCCCACCTGCGCAGCCTGCGCCAAGCATAAGGACAGAGGCGAGCGCCAAACCTGTAGCGATTACTTTGGTTGATTTCATAGAAGAGATTAATGAATCTGCAGATATGATACTTGAAAAGCCGTTATGGTCGAGTACTTTGTCCCCTCTTTAGCCGTTCCAGAAAACCCGGGCAAAACGGATAAGATCATAGGAATACGCGCCATCCAAATGCTCGTAAGCGGCCTTCAGGGATTCTGCGCCTTTCTTTTTGAACGTGACGTGAATTTCATGGAAGACGTCTTTATTTTCCTCTAGCAAATGGTCGAGCTTATCTACGGGCAGGATCTTTTCCATCTTCATGGATTCGAGATGCTCAATGATAGTGCCGACTTTCTTTCCACGCGCTTCAGCTACTTCCTTAAGGGATTTTCCCTCGAGGAATAACGCTATGGTTCCTTCCCATTTCTTTTCTTTCTTTTTCTTTTCCTTCATCGGCAGGGGATTTTCTGCGGATACCTCCTCCACGCGACCCCCGGCGCCAAGGATAAACGCTTCGTGCATTTCTTGGAGCTCGGTCTTGTCTGCCGAATCCAGCCACTGCTCGGCCTGGAGCGATGCATCACGGAAGGCTTCGTCAGCATGAAGCACAGTTGCGTCCACCTCAAGTGCGCGTTCGTTGATTCCTCCAAGATGGAGGCCGTCGAGTGTGCGCACGCGGGAGAGTGCTACATAGCCCTGCCCGTACGCAAAGGCGCCGGATAAATCGATGAAGGCGGCGTCGAGCGACATCCCCTGACTCTTATGAACGGTCATGGCCCAGGCAAGCCTGAGCGGGAGCTGTGAAATGCTCGCCAGGATTTTTCCTTCCGCTTCTATCTTCCATTCGGCAGGCTCTACCACGATCATGGTGCCGTTTCGCAGTTTCACCAAAGGATAGCCATTGGCTCTATCAAATCCCGCTACTTCTCCCGTAGTTCCATTTACGTAGCCGTCAAAGAACGCATTTTTGGTAAACATCACCCGAGCTCCCTTTTTCAAGGTAAGCATTTCCGGAGATAGGCAGCCGCGTTTGATCTGATCGATTAATGGCGGAACACCACGCGCCATCATGCGGAAGGTTTTTTCTTCACTCCTAATCTTTTTGAGTTCTGAATCATTCATGCGGTCTACATCTGCATTATGCGGGTAGAGCTTTGTCACACCTTCACGCATGGCGCCTTGGTGACGATCGGTTAAGAGTGCACGATGATCATCTGTCACCGCGTTTCTTCTGATAGCGGAAAGAATTTGTAAAAATGCCGCGTCTTCTTGCCTATGCTGTTCGGATAAATAACACACCGCCGGATCTGCTTGCTTCCAGGCGTATGAAGTAAAAGCAAACTCGCTCACAGGCTCACCATTTCTTGAAACAGGAGGCAGCTGGAAAAAATCTCCCACAAAAATGACCTGCAGGCCGCCAAAGGGGAGAAAGGGTTCCTTCACGGCTTTGCAGACCGCGTCTATAAGATCGAGAGTCCGAGCGTCGAGCATTGAGATTTCGTCTATCACTAATACTTTCGCTCCACGGATGCGCTCGGCTACATTCTTCTTACCGGCAATTTCCGAAAGTTCACCGGGGGAGAGGTATTTGCTGATGCCTATTCCACTGAAGGAATGCACGGTCATTCCGCCTAAGTGGGTGGCGGCAATGCCCGTAGAAGCTGTAACAGCTACGTTTATGCCGTGTAACTTCAAATACGAAACGTACGCGTTAATGGTGTACGTCTTTCCGGCTCCCGGTTCTCCGGTTAAAAAGACATTTTTACCGGTTTTAAGGAGAGTGAGCGCGTCATCTTGCCGCATAGGTGTGGAGATAGTAGCACGCTTTACACAATGAGATATATCTGACAAACTGCTCCATTATGAAAAAATCCCTTGCCCTCATTTCTGTCTTCATTATTCTCTTAGCCGTTCTTGGCGCAGCATTTGTATTGCGCGGTAATGAACCTATCGCTTCTGTGGATGAGACTTCGGCTACGGTCACTACGACTGGGTCCACAGAGACGTCGAGCTCTACATCTGCGACCGCAGCCACAACCGACACCGCCGCCACGGAAGGAGACGTCACTGCCGCTGATCCTACTACCGCTGCATCAGGTGCTACGGATCTGGAACTGAAAATTGAACCGGTAGTTGATACCACGCCTGAGCACAGTGACAAGAAAATCGAACTCGCTCCTGGCATGAAGTCAGGACCTCCTACGCCCTAGTCTCTCGTTACTTCTTCACCAATGGAATATGCCGGGAAAAAACTTTCCGGCAGATCTTTTATTTTTTTAGCCCAACTTGTGCCGTAGAGCGCGGTGGCCATCTCTGCAGTAGGCACAAAGTGGAGCGTGCCGTTATGACCTACGGCGTACACCTTGGGGCTGCTCGGGAGCTTCAGCATGAAGGAACCCGGCTTGTACGTCACCACGCCTTTCAGAGGAATAGAAGCCATCACGTCAGAACTCACGTACACCACGCCTGAAAAGCTGGCGTACCAGGAGAAGAAGGTACTTTCATTTTGGAAGACGTATCTGCCGCCGTCTTGTCCGCAGTAATACACGGTGGAAACCTGGGGCGTTCGGATGAGGGAATCAGCGGTGCAATTCGTGGCCTCAGTCGCAACGGGGATCTCCTGGTCGTCGTTAATAGAAGTAGCAGCTGCCAGTTCTGCTTCCGGGCTATAAGAAATGCGGCTGTAAGCGGCTACGAGCGAAGGGTAGGGGTTGATTGCGGTATCGCCCTGATAAATTTCAAAGTGGAGATGCGGCCCTACGGTTTCTGCGTTTCCGCTGTCACCCACGTTCGCAATCCATTCGCCGCGTTCTACGCGTACGCCTCGACCAATTCCCGGTGCGTAGGCATTTTCTACCCCGCCCGCGCCGTCATCTGTTCCCGGGGTGTCATTATTAATGTGGATGAAGTTATATTTGTAGCCATCGTCACCCTCAAGGGACAGCATGAACCCGTAGCTTGGTTCTTCCGTAGGAGCAAACGTAATGCGGCCATCCACGGGTGCCAGAATATGCGTCATCTTTGGTGCGAGAATGTCGGTTGCATGATGAATGTGCCCAGCCCGG